>JAGWBK010000035.1:20158-22015 GCA_021295915.1 Dehalococcoidia bacterium | reverse complement strand
TCCACGGAGACCGGAGGTCCCAACCCGACACCTGGGGCTGCACAGTGGCTGTACCACATGCTCAACACCCAGCGTCCACTCGAAGAGAAGATTGCGCTGTTCTGGCACAACATCTTCGCCACCGGCAACTCCAAGGTGGACAACGACAACCACCTGAGTACACAGACCCACCTGTTCCGCAACCACGGAATGGGCAACTACAGGGAGCTACTCATCAGGGTCGCACAGAACCCGGCCATGATCTTCTGGCTGGACAACAACGAGAACCACAAGCGCACACCCAACGAGAACTGGGGTCGTGAGTTGCTGGAGCTGTTCTCGCTCGGTGTCGGCCACTACACCGAGACCGACGTCTTCGAGTGTGCCCGAGCGTTCACCGGGTGGACCATAGGGGCGAAGATCCCCCGGAACCCCCATCACAGGTTCTCCTGGTACTATGAGTTCAGGCCGGAGGAGCACGACTTCGGTCAGAAGACCTTCCTGGGTCGCACCGGTAACTTCGACGGTTACGACATCATCGACATCATCCTCGAGCAGCCTGCCTGTCCACGGTTCATCGTGCGACATCTCTACAACTTCTTCGTTGCAGACGAGCCGCAGGTGCCGGCGTGGTCGGTGGAGCCTCCCCGAAATCCTGAAGCCGTCGAAATGCTCGCAGAGACGTTCGTAGAATCGGGCTATGAGATTCGACCTGTGCTGCGGAAGATGTTCAACTCCGACTTCTTCAAGGAGTCCATGTACCAGAAGGTGAAGAGTCCGGCTGAGGTCGTGGTCGGAACGCTGAAGCTTGTTGGAGACCTGCAGGGACCTGATCCACGACTTCTGGAGATGGGCCAGGAGCCCGCATACATGGGTCAGAGCCTGCACGACCCGCCGAGCGTAGAGGGTTGGCACACAGGCAGGGAGTGGATCAACAGCGGCTCGGTCGTCAAGAGAATCAACTTCGTGGTCGACCGCGTCAGCGATACAGACCTACCTGGAGTGCAGAGCATCGTGGAAAGAGTCGCCAATGGTGACCAGGCCATGACCCCAGGGGCATTCGTCGACAGGTGCCTGGAGTACATGGGTCCTGTGGACGTCTCTGAGCAGACACGACAGGAGCTTGTGTCACACGCTGAGGACGAGGGGCCGATATCGTGGGCCAGTGACGAGGACTACGCGACGTCATCCGGACGTGTCAGCGACATGCTCTCCCTCATCGCAGCAACCACCGAGTACCAGTTCGGCTGAAGGAGTGGGAGGACACAGGTCCTCTGAGGCAGGAGTGAAGAAGATGGCGTCCACAGACAAAGACCCAGTGGTCGTGGTGCTGCAGCTCACAGGCGGCAACGACTACATGAACACGGTCATTCCGTACAACGACCAGAACTACTACGATAGCCGGACGACGCTCAGCGTCGCACAGGACGACGTCCTGAGGGTGGACGACGAGTTGGGCTTCCACCCGACGATGGGTCCGATGAAAGACCTCTACGAGCGTGGGGACATGGCGATCATCCACGGGGTGGGCTATGCCAACTCCCCAAGGTCGCACTTTCGCTCGATGGACATCTGGCACACGTGTGAGCCGGACATCATCGGTACCGAAGGATGGCTGGGACGCGCGCTGCGAGATCTCGACCCGAGCGGGGAGAACCCTGTAGCAGGGGTGAACATCGGTCAGGGTATGCCACGTGCCATGCTGCTGCCAGGGGTGTCGGTTGCGTCGGTTGCAGACCTGTCGACGTACGGACTGCTTACGGGTATCGAGCAGCAGGACCGTCGCAACAAGATGCTCGACAAGTTCGTGAACATGTACGGTCAGGCCATCGGCACCGGACCTGTACAGGACTACCTCGGACAGACCGGTCTGGACGC
>JAGWBK010000035.1:19719-20133 GCA_021295915.1 Dehalococcoidia bacterium | reverse complement strand
ACTCGTCCAGCGTCGAGTACGCCAGCAACCCGATAGCCAACAGCCTTCGTGACGTGGCGATGATCCACACCGCTGAGGTGGGAACCAGGGTGTTCTACACCCAGCACGGCAGCTTCGACACACACGCCTCACAGGGACCGACCTTCGACAAGCTGTGGACTGAGGTGTCCGGTGCAATCGCGGACTTCTGGGACGACCTCAGGGAGCACGACGCGGATGAAAACGTTGTGATGTTCCTGTTCTCGGAGTTCGGCAGGAGAGTGCGCGACAACGGCTCCGGCACTGACCACGGTGCAGCGGGAGCGTGCATTGCCATAGGCCCCCGGGTGGTTGGCGGAATGCACGGTGAGTACCCTGAGACCCGACCTGAGGCGTTGGACCAGGGCGACCTGGTGCCGCACACCGACTTCAGGG
>JAGWBK010000035.1:1475-19710 GCA_021295915.1 Dehalococcoidia bacterium | reverse complement strand
GACCTCGATGCGGTCCCCATAGTCAACGGTCACTTCGAGAAGCCGAAGTTCGTCGAGACCAACGGCAATACGAACTAGCCGGAGGTAGAGTCATGCAGACAAAAACCGTTGCGGGCCGGACCTGGCACTTCAGTCACCCCATTGGGTGGCTTTCAGGAAGAGGCAGAGGATTCATACATCCGTCGTCAGTGGCTATCACGTCCGGGGGAGTAATCCACGTGCTCAACAGCCGTGGGAAAGTCGCTCCTCCCATTACGGTACTTACAATCGAGGAAGAGTACCTGGGTGAGTTTGGAGAGGGTGACTTTACCTGGCCGAATGGGCTCGCCGTCGATCAGGATGGCAACGTCTACTGTGCCGACGGATTTGAGAACTTCGTCAACGTGTACAACCCGGACGGGGAACTACTGGCGAAGTGGGGAGAGTACGGCACAGAAGAGGGGCTGCTTAACCGTCCAGCAGGCCTTGCATTCGACAGTGACGAAAACCTCTGGGTTGTCGACAGCGAGAATGGCAGAGTCCAGCAGTTCACCAAAGACGGGCAGTTTCTGAAGACGTTTGGGACCAAGGGAAGTGAAGAAGGGGAATTTAGCCGCCCATGGGGCATCACGATCGACCGGGACGGTGACGTTTACGTCGCCGACTGGGGCAACGACCGTGTCCAGAAGTTCTCGCGAGACGGTGAGTACCGGGGCAGGTTCGGCTCGACGTTCGACGATGGGGGGCTGCTGAGCAAACCTTCGGACGTTGCTGTGGACAGCCAAGGAGACGTGTACGTCACGGACTGGGGCAACGACCGCGTCCAGATCTACTATCCAGACGGGGACATAATCGCCGGTCTCTACGGAGACGCCCGGCGGTTCTCCAAGTGGGGCCAGGACTTCATGGACTCCAATCCAGATTACCAAAAAGCGTTCCACAGGGTGGCCCCCGACGAAATGGTCACACTGGGTCACTTCCGTCGTCCTGCCGGAGTAGCAATCGACGATCAGGACCGAATTGTAATCACAGACGGCATCAGGTGCCGACTACAGATCTATCAGAAGGACAAGGACTACCTGGAGCCGCAGTTCAACCTGTAGCCGAAGCGACAGCGATTGGAAACCGGAGAGGCCCTGCCCTGTTGGCGGGGTCTTTCTGTTTGGCAGGGCTGTGACAGTCGGAAGCTCATGCTAATCACTCCAAGGAGGCGGTCAATTCTGTATCTCCAAGTTGAGCGCAGGCCCTCCTGTCCAGCGCGGGTTACCAGCTTTCGCTGGAATGACGTCCGGGTACTGGTCTACCAGATTGGGGGCTGGTCCGTGCTTCTGGTTAATCTTGTTCGCGTTCTTTCGCAGGTGCTACAATCCGACAGCGTGTGCCCGCGAGGTACGACGCTCGTATGAACGGACTGTGATCGACTCAGACGTGAGGTAGGTGGAGTAAGTTGGCTGACATCAACGTGGCGATAATCGGCGTGGGGAACTGCGCGTCTTCCCTGGTTCAGGGGATACACAAGTACTCTGACGCCGGCCCCGAAGACACCATACCTGGAATCATGCATCCGGTGCTTGGCGAATACGGAATTGGCGATATCAATGTTGTCGCCGCTTTCGATGTCGATGCCACCAAGGTTGGACTCGACCTGTCGGACGCCATCTACGCTGAACCCAACAACACGGTCAAGTTCCACGACGTCCCGCACACCGGCATCTCGGTGCAGCGAGGCATGACTCTAGACGGTGTGGGAGAGTACATGTCGGATGTGGTCGAAAAGGCACCCGGGCCAACGGACGACATCGTCGGAACACTGAAAGAGCGCGAAGTCGACGTAGTAATCAACTACCTGCCCGTCGGTTCAGAAGATGCCACGAGGTGGTACGCAGAGCAGATCCTGGCGGCCGGGGCTGGCATGATCAACTGCATTCCCGTCTTCATAGCAAGCGGAGAGGGAGACTACTGGCAGCGCAGGTTCAGGGACGCAGGCGCGCCCATAATTGGCGACGACATCAAGTCGCAGGTTGGCGCCACGATCGTGCATCGCGTGCTCACAAGGCTGTTCATGGACCGAGGCGTAGACCTCGAGCGGACGTACCAGCTCAACTTCGGTGGGAACTCCGACTTCCTGAACATGCTGGAACGGAGTCGGCTGACCTCAAAGAAGATTTCCAAGACAAACTCAGTACAGTCTCAGGTAGATACCGATCTGGACGGAGACAACATCCATATTGGCCCTTCCGACCATGTTCCGTGGCTGTCAGACCGCAAGTGGGCTTACATCAGGCTGGAAGGCACCAGCTTCGGCGACGTTCCGCTGAACGTTGAGTTGAAGCTCGAAGTTTGGGACAGCCCAAACTCGGCCGGTGTCGTAATCGACGCGATCCGTTGCGCTAAGATCGCGAAAGACCGAGGCCTCTCCGGTCCGATCCTGGGTCCGTCGGCATACTTTATGAAGTCGCCTCCGGTGCAGTACACCGATTCTGTCGCACGCGAGATGGTCGAGAACTTCATCACAGGCGTGGACAACTAGGCGGACTGCCAAGAGTCCACTGCCCTCCCCTGTATTCAGACGTGAGTCTGATGTATTTCGTGTCATACGCTCTTTCACTTTATCCAAGCACATGACTAGTCAACCGGCTCGGATAAGGATAGAATGGGGACAATCCGGTTATTCGACGATCAAGCCCCCTGAGCAGATATCTTCAGTACAGGTAGCGCGCCCTGTTGGCAATGCGCTCCGGATCGCCGTCTGAAGGAGAGGGTATGGACCGACCATGTAAAATCGGCCTATTCTCACCGTATGACCATGCCTACACCGGCGGAGTCCAGAGTCATATTCGGGAACTCGCCGACCAATTTCGAATGTGGGGCCATACGGTTCGCATAGTTGCGCCAAGTTCATCCCCACTTCCTGCCGACGACCCAGACTTCATCCCGATGGGTCGCGCAGTCCCTCTACGAAGCGCTGACTCCATAGCCAGAGTGTCTCTCTCAGTCTGGCTGCACCCGCAGATCAAGAACCTACTTGACCAGGAGCAATTCGACATAGTGCACATGCACGAGCCTCTTGTCGGATTCGTGCCCTTCAGCGCGCTCCGCCAAATCGATACCAACAGAACGGTCACGGTCGCGACGTTCCACAGCTATCGAAGGCGCCGCGTGTGGTGGGCCATTGGCCCGGACCGGTTGGCGAACCGGCTGCTGAATCGACTTCATGGAAGAATTGCCGTATCCAACCCGGCAGCAAACTTCGTCAACAGTCACTTTCCCAGCGACTACCGGATCATTCCGAATGGCGTGAAGGTGGACGACTTCAGCAATGCCGAGCCGCTGCCGGAACTGATGGACGGCAAGACTAACATCCTGTTCCTTGGCAGACTCGAAAAGCGCAAGGGACTGAAGTACCTGCTGACAGCGTACAGTCGTCTCAAGTGGGACAGACCCGATATTCGACTCATCGTGGTCGGCGGCGGGCAGATGGACGCTGACTGCTATCGAATCATCGGTGAACGAAACCTGCAGGACGTCGTGATAGTCGGGCGCACCTCGGACGAGTTGCGGACGAGGTACTTCAAGTCCGCGCAC
The DNA here is from genome assembly GCA_021295915.1 of Dehalococcoidia bacterium. Lineage (NCBI taxonomy): Bacteria > Bacillati > Chloroflexota > Dehalococcoidia > Dehalococcoidia bacterium. Next base: position 16,146 of record JAGWBK010000035.1, on the reverse strand, counting down.
ATCTACTGCTCACCTGCCACAGGCAAAGAGAGCTTTGGGATCGTTCTGCTCGAGGCCATGGCTGCGGGTGCCCCAGTGGTGGCAACTGAAATCGAAGGTTACGCAAGCGTCGTCGATCACGGTCAGAACGGCCTATTAGTCCCACCCAAGGATGACGAGGCCCTAGCTCAGGCTATTGCCGCGTTGATCGATGACGACAGCCTCCGACAGCGTTTAATTGCGGAGGGAGCCAGGACTGCCGACAGTTTCCGATGGGAAAGTGTGGCGAGCCGTGTCATGGACTACTATAGCGAGTTTGTCCTGGAGCAAACTGCGGCCGCAACCGCCTAGCTGCGAATTTGACCGCACTCGGGCTGCCTGCCTAAGATGACTCGATACCCTGAGGACAGTGCGGTGACATCATGACGGGGCGTGACAGCGCTCGGCAGGCGGTGGCAAATTACGTTGAACGGCCCGTCGCGCGCCTCTTCTCACGAGTAGGACTTACTCCCAACGCTGTAAGCCTCATCGGCCTCGCCATTGCAGGCGGCGGCGCGTATATGATAGCGATTGGCAACTGGTGGGCCGGCGGCCTAATAGTCCTGTTTGCCGGTATATTCGACCTCTTCGACGGCGCACTGGCGAGAGCTACCGGTAAGGTGTCGGATTTCGGCGCACTCCTTGACTCGACCATCGACCGAGTTTCAGAGGCAGTGGTCCTGCTGGGACTGCTGGCCTTCTATCTGTCCAAGAATAACGATCTGGGCTCGATACTTGTCTACGTCGCGCTGGTGGGCTCGATTATGGTGAGCTACATGCGGGCGAGGTCTGAGGGACTAGGCATCGACTGCAAGGTCGGTGTGATGACGAGGCCAGAACGTGTGGCCGCCGTCGGGATTGGGCTGATCGTCGGACACTGGGTGCCAGTAGTGGTCATGGTAGTGCTCGGAGTCATCGGCGCGCTGACGACCGTTACAGCAATCCACAGGCTCATTCACACTTCCCGCATGATCTCGAATGAGGAACGGGACGTCCAGTGAAGGCGGCGCCAATCCTAGAGCCCTGTCACGAGCGTACACAGAGTGAGGAGTTCGCGTCCGGCCGCCAGGCAAAGATCCAGTCCATAACCTTTTGCAGACAAAGCGCGTTTAATTCAATGCTGCCGTCTGCAGATTCCCGGAGTTAGATGTTGACATCAATTCGAGCTATTTCGGTATTGCCCAGGGCAATGCTCATCATCATTGCCTGTGTCTTCACGGCGCTGGTTACCGTGCAAACGACGTATGGTTCCTCGGGCACGATAGCGGTCAGTTCGGCAGCTGTTGTCAGCGAGTTTCCAGAAGGGATGAGGTTCTCCATAGAGGTTGAGTCTGAAGTCGAGGTAGAGGAGATTGCGGTCAAGTTCCGTACAGGTACCCAGACCCGCGAAGTCTACGGGTACATGGAGTTCGATGAAGCCAAACTTGTGGACTCGGAGCTCTTCTGGCGCACGAATACCTCAGGCCGATATATACCACCGGGAACCATCATCTACTACTACTTCGAGGTTCGGGATTCGGACGGGAACGAACTGGTCACGGACGTGGAAGAGTTCATTTTCGAGGACGCGCGATTCACGTGGGAAGAGGTCTCTGATGGGCCTGTGGCGGTCGCGTATCACGGCCCGGTAAAGACGCGCGCGGAGATCATTCTTGAAGCCATAACTCAGACTCTGGACTTCATGGGACCGATCCTTGGGGCCGACACGACAGTTCCAATTCGAGTCACCATGTACAACAACGTGAAGGAGATGCTGGAGGCACTACCTCCGGGATCGAGCACCATTAGACGTGAACTCATTACTGAGGGGCAGGCCTTCACGAGGATAGGTACGCTGCTGGTCCTGGGAGGCGGCAGTCGAGCCAAGGGCACAGCGTCACATGAAGTAACACACATACTGAACCACCGAGCCGGTGACGCCGCGGTCCGAGGCATTCCTTCCTGGCTAGATGAAGGGCTGGCCGAGTTTGGTAACGTCGATCCCGGTATTTCGTACGATATTGCACTCGAATTCGCGATGGCAACCGACAGGCTACTGCCAATAACGTCGATGCCGATCCTTCCGGGTGATCCTGAGGACGTAATCATCTTCTATGGGCAGGCCAGGAGTCTCATTCAGTTCATGGTTTTCAGGTATGGACCTCAGGCCATGCGCGAGCTTCTGAGTACCCTCAAGACGGGCACGAACATGGAGGATGCCATACAGGGCATCTACGGCATTTCTCGAATTGAACTCGAGAACCAGTGGAGAGATACTCTCGGAGCCGACCACTACGTACCGCCTGACAGAGATAGCGCCAAGCCTACTCCGATTCCCCGGCCGTCACTCCAGCTGTTCAGCCTAACACCGCAGGCAGGATCGGAAACAGTTGGCAGCCTTGAGCCGACTCCGACGCCAGAGCCACAACCTGCCCCTGCGCCCGAGCCTACTCCAACTGAGCCTCCGGCAATTTCGGAGACAGATAGTGAATCCGAGACCGAGGGGGTCGAGCGGAGGGAAGGCGGGTCGGCCTGCTTCGCTCCAGCGACACCTACCATGCGCCTGTCCGACCTGGCGCTTCCACTCAGCGTACTAGGCCTGATTGGATTTGGGCTGCGCAGGCGCAGGAGATAGCACATGGAAGACCAACTAGACTGGATCAAAGCGGCTGAACAGACCTGGGTAGTCAGGTATCCAGCCCAGAAACTGGCAACATTCGGCATTACGTCACTCTCATACTACGTGGTGACAGAGCCGATCTACCGGGACCTGCAGCCTGACGATAAGGAAGGCGTCGTTCGGACTGGGAAGGTCGTCGCTGAAGAGCCATCCATCGTGACTCCTTACTACGCGATGAACCTCGAGGGGTTCAGTCCGGAGGCGTACCGTTACCTGGAGTATGTGTCCAACCAGCACGGGCCAAACAGCCCTGGGATTCTGTACCAGTACAGGAATGAGCCAGAGGGCACAGAGATAGTGAGCGGCGACGCCGGAGATATTGCACGTCGCATCGACGCCCGGCTGACCAGTGAGGAGAACAACCTCTCCGTAGTGATGGTCGGCGTGGACGAGTTGTGGGACGTGTCGCTGATCAAGTTCATATATGAGCTCACCTCGAGATCAGCGCCAGGCCATGTCGAAGAGCTTGGTTCCAGGGGCCTGCTTGATCCGGCGCCGGGTGCCGGCGGTCTGCCAATGGCGGCAGTCCAGAGAATTGAGCGAATGTTCTACGAAGCCTCGCGCGGCCGTGATCCCGAAGAACTCAGACAGGAACTCGACCGCTGGGGCGCGTTCGACATGTACCAGGATAGGTTCCTTAATCTGTTCCGTCGTTAATTGGGTCGGCTGCTGAATCGCCGCCACCGCAGGCGAGCAGCCATTGCAAAGTGGCTCGTTCTCGCGTTCATTTCAGTCTCGTTATTTGGCTTTCGCAGTGATGGGCTGGCAATGAGTCCCCCCGAAGAACTGTCGGTGGAGTTCGCCCATGACCTCATTGGGTGGCACCTGGCGAATTCACACTCCAAGTGGACTCACCGGCTTCGTAGCGTGTTATCAGGTCTCCACGTGTCTGATTCAGACCGCCTCGAAAAGGTCGGAGGTTTCTTCGACCTGGGGGACGAGATCAGGCAGCTTGCCAGCCAGATGGAATCTGGTAGCGCAAGTGGGCGCAGCCGTGCTGAAGTCCGAGAGATTGAGTCCCATCTAGAGCGACTTCGCGGCCTGCGCGCTGCTCTGAGGAACGACGTCGAAGAGACGATCGAGTCTGAGGTCAGTACCGTAATCAGGGCAAACGGACTGGGGCTCTTTGGTGATCTAGTTTTCCCTCCCGTTGACGTCAGGCTCGAAGCTCCGCCCATGCTGCTCGTCACGTCGCCTAGAGACCGGATCGAGCGCCTAGACGACGTGCTGCTTGAACCTGACATGAGCATTGAATCGAGAGAGGAGGTTGAAGAGAGGGTCACTGGGAAGCTAGGCCTGTCCTCGCTGGTACTGGAGATAGGCGGAGTAGCTACCTATCCAGCTTCAGTCCATCACGGTGCAGACCTGAGAAACACGCTTCGTCTGGCTGCACACGAGTGGGTGCACCACTACCTGGTCCTGAAGCCCCTGGGGCGCAATCCGTATAGCACCCCGGAGTTGATGGTCCTCAACGAGACAGTCGCGAGTATTGCCGGTGACGAGATTGGTGACCTTGCCTTCACAGCTATGCATGCTCAGATGCCAAAGGATGGAGGCAACGCTGAAGTCGATGAAGTCGACTTTCACGTCGCTGACCTGATTGAGCACACTGAGGTCGATTTCGGGACCCTGATGAGAGAAACAAGGGTGACAGTCAACAACCTCCTGGCAGAGGGCAATATCGAAGAGGCCGAGTCATACATGGAGGAACAGAGGAAGCTACTCACTGAAAGCGGTCACCCCATCAGGAAGCTGAACCAGGCCTACTTTGCCTTTTATGGCACCTACGCTCACGGCCCTGCTTCAGTCGATCCAATTGGTCCACAAGTACGGCGGCTAAGGGAACTATCGGAGGATGTGGGTGAGTTTCTCACACTGGCCGGATCAGTCACCAGCAGTGAGGGTCTTCTCGAGCTAATTGCCCGGATTGAGTCCGCCGGAAGCTCTCAATGAACTGACACGGCACACACGCCGATTAGGCCGTACGCCTGGCTTTAGCTGGCGTCAATGAGAAGTGCCGATACAGCTAGCTTGCCGCGATCCATTCTGCGGCCCGTTCTCCGACCATGATTACAGTCGGATGAATGCCTCCCGATCTCGGGATTCTCGGCATCACCGATGCGTCGGCCACCCAGAGCCCCTTCATGCCCTTTACGCGGCAGTACTGGTCGACCACCGCCATGGGGTCTGAGTCGGGCCCCATCCTGCACGTCCCAGATACGTGACGGGCTGTCCCAACTGTTTGGCATATCCAGTGATCCATGGCATCGTCATCAGCCAGAATGTCGGCTGCTGGATCTACTATGCGATCTACTACATTGCTATACGCCTCAGATTCGAGGAGCCGTACTCCAAGTCGCAGACCCTCTCTGACACGCCGGATATCGTCCGGGTGCCGGAGGTAGCAGTAGTTGAATTCCGGCTGGACACCAGGGTCGGCAGAGGCGAGCCGAACATACCCCGAACCCTTGGGGAGACCAAGAGTGCAGGATATCCGTGCCGCCCTGTCGGGTGGGACTTCGCCTGTCCGATATCTCGTGCGCACGCCAGGAACTCGTTCCTGCCGTTCGTCCACTACGTTGCCAGTCCTCAGGACCATATCGTTGGTCTCGTCAGACCCTCGTGACGTGTAGTGCAGGCCGAAATGAGGGGCTTCCAGATCGGCACTGAGGGAGACGCCGTCCTTGACCTTAAATGTGACGTGAGCGCTGAGGTGATTCCAGAGTCCCTGCCCCACTCCCGGGAGATCGTTGATCTGCTGTATTCCAAATTTCCCAAGTTCTTGTCCGGGGCCGACTCCCGACAGCATGAGGATGTGAGGCGACCTGATGGCTCCGGCACTCAGAACGACTCGTTCCGCTGAGACCGTGAAAACCTCACCACCACTCTCGGCTTCCACGCCGACAGCCCTCGATCCGTCGAACAGTATCCTTCGGACGAACACCTCTCCCCTGATCGTAAGGTTCAGGCTGTGGCGCATCGGGTTGAGATAGGTCATGGCGGCGCTCATCCTGACACCGCCAAGGTTGTTGGTGGGAGACACGCCAACACCGGCGGGATTCGGGCCGTTGACATCCTCAGTTACGCCATATCCTTCAGCAACACAGGCGTCGTGGAAGGCCTTCTGGATTGCGGGCCAGGCACCTGACTGGCGTCGCCTGACCGGCATTGGCCCATCTGCTCCGTGGAAGTCGTCCTGAATGTCAAGGTCGTGTTCCATCTTTCGATAGAATGGCAGCACCCTCTCGTAAGACCACTCGTCGTTGCCGAGGGCGGACCATGAGTCGAAGTCTTCGGGGAACCCACGCTGCATTGCCTGTCCGTTGATGGACGAGCCTCCACCGATCACCTTGCCCTGAGCCACGTGGATCTCGCCCTGCTCTTCGGTAGCGGTTCCGCGCAACGCCCAGTTGTGTTCAGAGTCAGGAGCTTCTGCAAACCTCGTGTGACCGAACTTTATTTCGTCCGGAAGGCTGTCGGGATCAGGATAGTCCTTACCCGCTTCGAGCAGCAGGACAGACGTATTGCGGTCCTCCGCTAATCTGCTCGCCAAAACCGACCCGGATGCTCCTCCGCCAACTACGATAACATCGTACTTCATGGGTCCCCCCGAGTCGCGTTTCACAGACTGTGCCGATACCAGCACAGAGGTTATCAGGTTCGCTTCGCATGTCAACGTAGGGAAGTCACTTAGACATGTGCACGGCTGACGGTTGAGGATTTCAAGCTCACTCGAGCCCGCTGTTGGGAAATGCGACTAGTGCAACGAACGGGAGGCCTGCGAGACGCCAATACGGGCAGACTCGGCGGGGTAATATCGAAGGCCCTAACATACTGTGCTACCATATCGTTACAATAGAGGATAATTAAGATTCGACGAGGGGTGGACCCACAGCATGTATCGACCAGAAGAGCCCGAGGTAAATTTCGATCAGATCCTCGAGCGAATCAGGGGATTCTTCGGCCGGTTCAAGATCGGCGGCATTGGAGGGGGTGGCGGCAGCAGCGTCTGGGCAATCATTGTGCTCGCGCTGTTCGGGATCGGCATCCTCGTTTGGGTTGGCAGCGGTTTCTTCACCGTTCAACCGGGTGAGGAGGCGGCACTACGCCGGCTTGGAATGTTCGACAATATCCAAGGGCCTGGACTGCACTGGTGGTGGCCGACTCCAATAGGGGCCAGAGACATCGTCAAGGTTGATGACATCCGTAGGCTTGAAGTTGGCGTTCGAGGTGGCACACCAGCTCTCGACGAATCGCTCATGATAACCGGTGACCCGGATGAGGCGGGACAGCCCGGAGAGGCACCAAACATTGTCGACGTGCAGCTTCTCGTGCAGTATGACATCAAGAACCTTCAGCAGTTCCTTTATCGGGCAGTCGACCCAGATGGCCAGACCATCAAGGACGCAACAGAGACTGCACTGCGCCAGGTGGTCGGCAGCAGGCCAATCGACGATCCGCTTACGGACAAGAAGGAAGAAACGCAGGCCGACACGAAGCTGCTGCTCCAGCGTCTCCTTGACGAATACGAGACCGGCATAAACGTGCGTGAGGTCAAGCTGCTCAACGTGTTCGCACCAGAGCAGGTCAAGGATGCATTCGACGACGTCGTCCGTGCCAAGGAGGACAAGGCACGGATCATCAACCTCGCAGATGCCTATCGAGAGTCGATCCTGCCGAATGCGAGGGGTGAAGCAGCGAGGCTCACCGAATCTGCCGAAGCCTATAAACAGGAGCGCATCGCGTATGCGGAAGGTCAATCGCAGCGGTTTATTTCGATCCTGAACGAGTATGAACTGGCGCCGGAAGTTACACGGCAGCGCCTCTTCCTAGAGGCGATGGAGGAGATTCTTCCTGGCATAAGGAAGTACATCATCGACGACGACACTGGTGGAGGTCTGATCGAATTTCTGGATCTGACCGGAGACAGCGAACTACCGACCTCACTCGGCAGCAGAAACTAACGGGGAACGCGATTGATGAAATTTCTGGCAATAGCTTTAATCGTACTTGCGGCTGTTGCGGCAATCGTGGGACCGCAGCTGTTCTTCGTCGTAGATGAAAAGCAGCAAGCCATCGTCACACGCTTCGGCGATGTGCAGCAGTCGATCAGGAGTCCGGGCCTCTACGTCAAGACGCCTTTCATCGATGCCACTACGTACTTCGACAAGCGCCTGCTGAGCTTTGACGCGCCACCTGAGTCGCTACTTACCAAAGACAAGAAGCGACTCATCATCGACGTGTATGCGCGGGGCCGGATAGTCGACCCCGTCCTGTTCAGGGAGACAGTTCAGACAGAGGGTCAGGGCAAGGCGCGGGCAGTAGACATCATCACGTCGGAGCTGCGCCGCGAGATCGCGAGCGACAACCAGGCTGAGATAATCACAACCAAGCGCGAAGATATCATGAAGCGCGTACAGGTCCTCGTACAGCCCAAGCTCAGAGAGTTCGGAATCGACATTATTGACGTTAGGATCAAACGCGCTGACTTCCCGCCTGAGATTGCAGAGTCCGTGTATGCGAGGATGCAGTCCGAGCGTAAGAGGAAGGCCGACAAGGAACGAGCCGAGGGACAGGAGATCGACGCCGAAGTCCGTGCGGCCGTTGACCGCGAAGCAGCCATCATCAAGGCGACTGCCCAGCGGAAAGCAGAGATAACTCGCGGTGAAGGCGAGGGTGAGGCGATCAAGATCTTCGCCGAGGCTATTGCGCAAGATCCCGAGTTCTACAAGTTCCAGAGATCCCTGCAGGCCTATCGCAAGATTTTTGAGGCCAACTCAACCGTAGTGCTTCCGGCTGACAGCGACCTGTTCGAGTTCCTGCAATCAGAAGAGGGGCTCAACTAAAGCTTCGGCTCTCCGTAGTCTCTCTTGGGAGCGGCGAGAATTCCTGATTGCAAAGCCGGCGCTAATGGCCAACGGCCATCAACCGCGTGCTCGCAAAGCCATGCTGTCCCCCCTTCCAAGTAGTTAGCTGGTCCCACGGTCATGGCAAGTGTCCAAGTCCAGATCTTTGACGAGTTCCTTGGGACTGTTGACGCGGGTTGGCTGACCTCTGTGGCGGAAGTGGCGCTGGCCACCGAAGGGCACGAGACAGTAGGACTCACCACGATAGTCATCGCTGATGACGAGACGGTGTCAGAACTCAACGCCGAACACCGCGGCTTGGAGACGACCACAGACGTGCTTTCGTTTTCCAACGTTCACTCCGGGACTTACTATGGTACTGACTCTCGTGACGCAGACGAGTTCGAGTTCGTACTACCCCCGGATCATCAGGCGGAAGTGGGCGAGGTGATCATCTCCCTTCCACAGGCGGAGAGACAGGCTGAAGAAGCCGGACATTCCCTTCAAAATGAACTCGCCACGCTGGTTGCCCATGGGATATTTCATCTGCTAGGTTACGATCACGAAGTCGAGTCAGACGCCGTCGTCATGCAAGCGCGGGAGGTTGAGGCGAAGGAAGAGATGCGGCGAAAGGGACTCATCGACTAGCGTCGACTCCACACCTGTCCACCCTCCGGAATCCGGCCTTTGCTGGTACGACAGTTAGGCAGTCCCTACGGTCCATTTTCACACCAGGTGACAACTGCTTTGGCGGAAGTACTTTACAGAAAGTGGCGTCCACGTGCCCTGGAAGAAGTCGTAGGGCAGGAAACCGTCACCAATACGCTCAAGAATGCCGTCTCAAGTGGCCGGCTAACGCACGCGTACCTGTTCTGCGGTCCTCGCGGGACAGGAAAGACCAGCACTGCTCGCATACTTGCTAAGGCCGTCAACTGTCTCGAACCGCAGAATGGGGAGCCAGACAACACCTGCGAGAACTGCCTGGCAATCATCGAGGGGCGCGCTCTCGACCTGATTGAAATCGACGCGGCGAGCAACAGGGGCATCGACGACATTCGCGATCTGAGCGACAGGATCGGTTTCGCGCCGACTCAGTCGCAGTACAAGGTCTACATTGTCGACGAGGTCCACATGCTGACGGACGCGGCCTTCAACGCGCTCCTCAAGACCCTTGAAGAGCCCCCGGGACACGCGATATTCATTCTTGCCACCACAGAGGTCCACAAGGTACCGCTTACCATCGTCTCAAGATGCCAGCGGTATGACTTTCGACGGATTCCCATAGAGGCCATACACCAGAAGCTGGCGCAGTTGAGCGCAGCGGAGGATGTCGAGGCAGAGGCAGAGGCGCTCGACCTGATCGCCAGGCACTCGACCGGAAGCCTCAGGGATGCCGAGAACCTGCTGGAACAGGCTGTCGTTTCCTACGGGTCGCCGCTGACGGGCGACCAGGTGAGGGACATGCTGGAACTCACCGGAGACGAAGACGCGCTCGATCTATGCGAAATGGTGGTGGGACGCAAGTTGGCCGAAGGGCTGACCCTGGTCGGCCGGATCGCCGATCAAGGTTCCGATCTCGGACAGCTGCAGCGCGCCGTGACTGAGTTCTTACGGGCCGTCATGCTGATCAGCTCCGGGGCCGGAGACTCTTCGCGCTATTCGGACTCCACCGCAGAACGGCTGGTAGAGATTGCCACGGGAGCTGATCATAGCCAGGTGCTGCGCGCGGTGAGGGCGTTCGCAGAAGCTGACGTCAGGCAGGACGTGTCATCGCCGTTGCCGCTTGAGCTAGCGTTGGCTGAGTCGAGCCTGGAACCTGTGGCGGTGCAAGCACCTGCTCCCCCGGTGAGACAACCAGCAGGGAGAGCACCATCTCCCAGGCAGCCTGCCGCAGCAAGAGCACCTGCACCTCCAGTCGAGCGGCGCAGTGCTCCACCTGCACAGAGTGCACCGCCCCGCCCTGCTCCTGTGAGGGATCCGGGGCAGGCACTTCCCAACGCTCCTGATGAACGGCTAGCCGCCGTATGGCCTGAGCTGCTGAGGACGCTCAGGAACACGGGATCGCGGTTCAAGTTGGGGCCGTTGCTGCGCAGCGCGCGAGAGTATAACCTTGAAGGCAATCGAATCGTCGTCAGGTTCGCACACAGTTCGCACATCGAGCGGGCCGAGTCAGAGGTGGGAAATCCTACGGTCAGGCGTGAACTGAACGAGGCGATTTCCAAGGCAATGGACGGCGAATTCGAGCTAGCGATCGAGTTAGCTTCAGGAAGCGAGCGAACTTCCAAGAGACAGAGTGAGCAGAGCCACCTGGTCCGCGCAGCCCAGGCAATGGGAGCGAGGCTGGTGGAGACAATCGAGGAGGACACATCTCAATGAACCGCCGAATGCTGCGTCAGGCCCAAGAGCTGCAAAAGAAGATGGCGCAGCTCCAGGAAGAGCTGGAGACCGCAACGGTGGAGGCCACCGCAGGAGGTGGTGTCGTAACCGTAGTTGTCACGGGCAAGCTGACGCTTGAGTCAATTGAGATCGACCCCGAGGTCGTCTCCCCTGAGGATGTCGAAATACTGCAGGACCTGATAGCCGCCGCCGTCAACGAGGGTCTTTCGAACGCTCAGGAGATGGTCAGCTCAAGAATGGGAGAGCTGACAGGCGGCCTGAACATTCCGGGCCTTACGTAGATGACCAGCCCTGCCGTATATACCGTCGCGCCGATCGCGCGGCTGATCGAGGAGTTCAGCAAGCTGCCGGGGATCGGTCCAAAGTCCGCCCAGCGGCTCGCGTTCCATCTGATACGAATGCCCGAACAGCATGCACATGAGCTCGCAGCCGCGATCATCGGGGTAAAAGACAGCGTGGCCATGTGCTCGCGGTGCTTCAATCTGACAGAGGACGACCCATGCAACATATGCGGCGATCCGGGACGTGATCCTCAGCGAATCTGCGTCGTGGAGGAGGCGCTTGACGTGCTCGCCCTTGAGCGCACGCACTCTTACAGGGGTTTGTACCACGTTCTTCACGGCGCGATCTCGCCGATGAACGGCATTGGTCCCGACCATCTGAAGATCCAACCGCTTCTAAAACGTCTTTCAAATGAGGATGTCCAGGAAATTATTCTCGCGACCAACCCAAACGTGGAAGGGGACGCAACGGCCATGTACATACATGGGCTGATCTCTCCCCTTGGGGTGTCGGTCACACGTCCAGCACGTGGCCTGCCCGTTGGCGGTGACCTGGAATACGCTGACGAGTCAACGCTGGGCCGGGCCATAGAGGGCAGGCAGGTCTTCTGACCGAAATGAACCGGTCTAGGTCGCGGACGTACAGGACCAGCGGAGTGGTCCTGCGCCAGTACCCACTCGGGGAAGCAGACCGCATCGTATCGATCCTGACGCCGGACCTGGGCAAGGTCAGGGCTGTCGCGAAGGGCGTTCGTCGGCCCAACGGTCGACTTCGAGGGCACCTGGACCTCACCAACGTGATTGACTTTGCCGCCTCCTATGGACGGAATCTAGACGTCATCACCGAGGCGGTCCTCCGGGACGATCATCCGGCCTCGCGTGTAGACCTGGAGCGCCTGTCTCAATCGATCTACGTCTGTGAAATCGCGGACCTGTTCTCACAGGAGAGATACTCCAGCCGGGAGCTCTTTGTGCTAGTGAAGGAGACACTGGAGGCGCTTGGGGAAGTTAGCGACCCGTGGCTTATTGCCAGGTGGTACGAGCAGCATGTGCTGGACGTAACCGGGTTCAGGCCTCAGCTTGAGCACTGCGTTGAGTGTGATTCGGCCCTGGAGCCGGGAGACCACGTAATCGATCTTGCAGCAGGCGGGGTGCTGTGTCCGCAGTGCAGAGGTCTAGGGATTGGCCAGAAGGTGCAGGTGTCCGAATCGGCCATGCGGGTACTCAGGCACCTTCAACGCACTGAGAGCATAGCGGGCCTTGGAGAGCCGACACTACATGACGGCCTGCGTAATGAGGTTGAGCGCATCAGCTCACGGTACATCAGGTCGATTGTTGAGAGGGACATTCGGAGTGCTGATTTTGCACGGCGTGCGAGTTCGGTCTGAGCCCATGCCGGTTGTGTTGACACGGAGCGATTTCCCCTGTCAGAATTTGGCGGTGGTCGTTCTCAACGATCACCGTGCCCCTGTAGCTCAGGAGGATAGAGCACCGGTTTCCTAAACCGGGTGCCCCGGTTCGAGTCCGGGCAGGGGTACCAGACTGGACGAAATCGAGAACCTTCACTCTTCGGACACAATCGACAAGCAACAATTAGGTGCTCTTGGACAGTCGATTTGGGTACAGTCGGATAGGTAGAGCGGTTGGACAAACGGGTGTGGCGCGGCGTTTCTGATAAACGGTTCGATCCCTCTCAGGAGTCTAGCCATTTACGGGCCTTCCTCCCCCATCGCCATCCGGTAGCCGACGCGGAGATCGTTGTGGATACAGAACCTCGCCGTCCTCCGCAGCTCCCATGCGCTGGGCACAAGGACCAGGACGGTTCCGGGGCGGCGGGAGTAGTCGTACTGCGCTATAGCCCGCAGCCGGTCATAGAGAGACCGGCGCCGCAGGGCCAGTCCCTGGCGCACTACGCTGAAGTCGCGGCCGTCGTGCAGCGTGATGGTGGCGTCGAAGCGCCCCCTGCGGTGAAACTCCACGCGCGTCCGTAGCCCGTCGATGCCAGGGGAGAGTGACGCGGCGAGACGGTAGACGGAGGCCACCGCGTCCATCCGTCGGATGTGCAGCGTGACTCGCTGCTGTGGTTGCCCACGCTCTGGATTGGCGGACTCGCAAGAATTCCTTCCATCATCGTGGCAACATGCTCAACAAATACACCCTGACATCAACCCTCCGACATCTCGGCGCACTGGCAACCACCACCCTGCTGATCGCCACCCTACTCGCATGTTCCAGCACCACCGAAGAACCCCCCAGCAGCCAGCAGGTGTCCGCCACAGAGGCCAAGACCCAGTCCACCAAGAAACAAAGACGAGTGGAAGTCACTCCCAGACGGCACCACCCTTGAGAGGACCGCCAGGCTCGCCGAGGACGCCGGAGGCGAAGTCCACTACATCGACCACCGCGGACGAGGAGACCGCACAGTCCTCGTGCTTCCAGCGGACTTCGTCGACGGCCGGACTCCGCTCATCGTCTCCCTCCACGGCTACGGAGCAGACTCCGCCTACCATCCCGCTTACGTGCCCCTCCACGAACGCGTGAACACCGACGGCTTCGCCTTGCTGCTGCCGAACGGCACCCCCGACGGCGAGGGCAACCGCTCCTGGAACTCCACCGACAGTACGTTCACAGAAAAGACCGGCAAGGCCAGCAAGGACGACGTCGCCTACCTGACGGAGCTGGTGGCAGAGGCGAGGAAGGTCAGGGACTTCGGCCCTGTGTACTTCTTCGGCTACTCCAACGGCGGCTTCATGTCGTACCACATGGCCTGCAGGGGCCTGCCCGGACTTCGCGCCGTCGCCAGCCTGTCCGGCACGAGCTACGTCGAGGACTCCACCTGCGACAGCGCGCCACCCGTGTCCGTGCTCCACATCCACGGCACCGAGGACAGCGTGATCCGCTTCGACGGCGACGAGTCGGAGCCCGACTCCAAGACCAATGGCGATCAGGCCTTCTACGCTGGAGCTCGAGACATGGTGACACGCTGGAGCCAACGAGCCGGCTGCAACTGGCCCGAAAACCCCGATCCCTACGCCACCCTCGACCTCGACGACTACGTCCCCGGCCCCGAGACCAGGGCCTACCGTCTGGAGCCCCCTGCGCCAAAGGCATCAACATCGAACTCTGGATATCCGAAGGCAGCACCCATGCCCCCGCCTACGGAGACACCTTCACAGACGCCCTCCTAACCTGGCTCCTCTCCCAGGAGTGCCCCCCTCGCTCGATGTCTACCAAGCATCACCGCCCCGTCATTCCCGCGAAGACGGGAATCCATGGAGCGGTCACCGTTCGGCAGTCTAGGGAAGCAAAGACTGGCAGACTCCGACTTGCCATGGAAATTGCCATATGTCATCGGCCTAGCCTCAACTTTGTACAAAAGCTAGACAGAATGTGAAAGCGGGATAAGCTGGGCGGACCAAACCATCACGAGAGGTACCGCCCGTGCTCATCCCGCCAGACGTCATTGTACC
>JAGWBK010000035.1:981-1428 GCA_021295915.1 Dehalococcoidia bacterium | reverse complement strand
AGCCATACTCAGTCCACGCAAACGGACCATCACATCGGCGCTCCGTGTAATGGGACTCGGCAGCGATCACGGGTTCGCAAAGTACCGCCACGTCCTCAACCGCGCGGTCTTCTCTCCCCTTCAACTCAGCAGGGTTCTGCTGTTGCTTCTGGTCCAGCATCTCGGTCAAGGTGATGAGCCGATGGTGTTCGGTATAGACGAGACGATCGTGCGCCGTCGTGGCAGACGCATCAGTGCTCTGGGTGTCTACCGGGACGCTGTCCGCTCCAGTGATTCTCACGTGGTCAAGACCACCGGTCTGCGATGGACATGTCCCAGGGTATGCTGGACGAGGCGGGCCGCAAGGACGTCTACAGCAATTTCTACCGGATGGTCATGGGTGAACCCCTCGATATGGACACCGGCAGCTACGACGCCGTCATCGGCGTCGGTGTTCTGACCCTGGGT
>JAGWBK010000035.1:527-927 GCA_021295915.1 Dehalococcoidia bacterium | reverse complement strand
ACGTCTACAGGCAGAACGGCTTCATGGAGAAGCAGCATCAGCTCGAGTCAGACGGCACGTGGGATATCGTAAACGTCACCCGGGAGATCCTGGGCCTGCCGAAGGGCGAGCCAGACGTGCTGTTCCAAGTCTGGACGTACCGCATCAGGCCGAGGTAAGCAGTCCGCCGCCGCTCAGTGCCAGTCGTGGGAGCGCGGCATGTGTACGCCGGACTGGACAGGTCGCACGTCTGATGCGATGACGTTCGTGGTGTCGTCCCACTTCGACACCACACCGCTGACCTCTATCACCTGGCTTCCCAGCTCCCTGCGACACCGCTCGAACACGCGCTGCCACAGGATGACCTGGACGTCCCCGGTCTCGTCCTCGATGGTCACGAACACCGTGCCGTCCCACCCCT
>JAGWBK010000035.1:0-405 GCA_021295915.1 Dehalococcoidia bacterium | reverse complement strand
CCCATCACACGGTACTCGCCGGCCATCTTTTCGCGGTCCGTGAAGTCCTCCAGTTCCGGCACGCCGTCCTCCATGGATAACGAAAGCGCCATCTGACCGTTCCGGGCAGGTCGAGTGTACAGACCGGCCTCCCACAGCGCCTCCCTGCGATTCGGCGTCACGCCGTCGAAGGCTCCGGCCGTCACCAGCGACAGCACCGCCTGCGGCTTCAGCCCTGTCCGTCTCACGAGGTCTCCTGCGCTCGCGTACGGGCCGTGCCTCTCCCTCTCCTCCAGGATGAGCGCAGCAGACCCCGAGCCGACGTCCTTGATGAACCTGAGACCCAGTCGGACAGAGCCGCCCTGGGGAGCGCATGACATCCCGCTACCGTTCACGCACGGGTTCAGGAACGGCACACCGAAGCGT
>JAGWBK010000034.1 GCA_021295915.1 Dehalococcoidia bacterium | reverse complement strand
CGTGTATGCTGCCATGGTCAGGCTGATGCTACGCCGACTGGCCCACCCAGCGTGAAATCACTTCTCAGACACCCTCTTATAACGAACCAAGCCGTCGTGACAATAGATAGGTCAGTACTTGAAAGCGCTGAACAGCTCTATACCTACGGCCCATCATCTCACCTACGCCCTCACCCCAACTCCCGGTGCTTCAGCAGGAAGTCCAGCACGACTTCGTTGAATCGCGTCGGGTTCTCGATGTTGGTGAGGTGACCGGCGTCCTCGATGATCACGAGCTCGGAATCCCGGATCTTCTTGTGCATACCCTCGCTGACCTCAGGCGGAGTCAGCTTGTCATACTCTCCGCAAACTATGAGCGTGGGCACGCCGATCGAAGCTATGTTAAGCGTCTGGGGCTGAAGGCCCGACGCCTCGATCGCCTTGATATAGGACTCCTTGTGGAGAGCCGCCATGCTGTCCACCAGCCGATTGAACGCCTCCTTCGAAGAAGTAGGGCCAATCAGCGTCTCAGCCACGGGCGGAGCCATCTCCGCAGGCGTCTTGCCCTGGAGCAGCGGCTCCTTGCGCAGCCTGACGAACTCGACCCGCGCCTCCCACGACTGGTGAAAGTCCCCGCTTCGCGTGTCGCACAGGGTGAGGGACGAGACGCGATTCGAGTGCATCTCGTAGAAGTCCTGGATGATGCGCCCTCCCATCGACAGTCCAAGCAGGTGAGCCTTCTGCGCTCCGTAATGATCGAGGACGCGCTCCAGATCTCGAGCGAAGTCCTTGAAGTCGAGGTCTCCCCCGTAGTCGTCTGAGAGCCCGTAGCCACGAGCATCCCAGGCGACAGTTGTGAAGTGCCTGGAGAACACCGGCATCTGGTCACGCCAGTTCGTCCGATTCCCACCTATCCCGTGCAGCAGCACCAGCAGCGGCCCCTCTCCCTTGCGGTCTACCGCCAGTCGGATAGGGCCTGGTATGAACTCGGTAGTAGCAGTTGCGGCGGTCAGCATGGACATCTCCCCAAATGTTGGCTGAATGAGTTGGTTTCGATCGTAGCACCCAGGCCGCCACACCTTAAACGCAAAACAGGTTAGACTGTAGGCGAAAACAGAGTACCCACACGGGAGGAGTGAGGAAAGCCATGATTACCAAGTTTGACAGTCTGTACGCTGGTCACGTGGATATGGACAACGTCGGCTACGGCGGCGTAGCGGTCAACGACAGGTTGTTCGGTAACGACCACCTGATCACCGCGTACGACAAGGCGGAGGCGATAGCGAAGACCCTGGACAGGCTGGGATTCGACACGTTCTGGATGGCAGAACACCACTTCCAGCCCGAGGGCTACGAGTGCATCCCGAACCTTCTCATGATGGCCGTCCACCTGGCGCACGTGACCGAGCGCATCAAAATCGGCTGCGGCTTCAACATCGCTCCGATGTGGCACCCGTTGCGTCTCGCCGAGGACTATGCGACGGCGGACGTACTTACCAACGGCCGGACAATCTTCGGCGTCGGGCGCGGCTACCACACCCGCGAGGTCGACACCTTCGACGCTCCTCTGATGGACCAGGAGGCCAACCGCAACCTGTTCGAGGAGCAGGTGGACATCATCTTCCAGTCGTTCAACGAGGAGTCGTTCTCACACAAGGGCGAGTACTACACCATCCCGCCTGAGGTGCCCTACCGAGGCTACACGCTGAAAAAGATCACACTGGTCCCGCGCCCGGTGAGGCTTCCCGTAGAGTGCTGGCAGCCCATCCAGAGCGCGACACAACGCGGACTCGACTTCATGGCCAAGCACGGGATCAAGGGCATGATTGGCGGCGGCGTTGCCGAGGGCGGCGCGATGCACCGCGTTATCGAAGCATACCGTGATGCTAACGCCCGCGCCGGGCGCGACCTCGAACTTGGCGAAAACCTGTCGATCGGCTTCCACTTCTACATCGCCAACACACAGGAAGAAGCCATCCAGGCTGCTGCCGGGTACTATGAAGAGAACCTCAAGATGTTCGGCCCCCTCCGGCTGGTCCGTTCACTCAGCGATGAGCAGATCGACGCGATGTCAGACCCCAAGCGAGCACCGACTTTCGACCTGCCCCGCATCGAGGAGGCAGTGAAAGGCGGCGGCTTCCTGGCCGGCCCGCCCGAGCAGATCATCGAGCAGCTCAAGAAGGTGGAAGCAGCCTACCCCGGACTCGAACGCGTCGGAGTGAGCCAACCAGTCGGCACTCCGCAGGCAGTCATCCAGGAACAGCTCGAGATGTTCGCCGAAGAGGTGATGCCCGCCTTCAGCGGCCGAGCAGTAGAGGCCGTCCCGGCGGACTAGAGAGTCACCTGTCAATTAGAAAGAATAGGGGCTGTGTTGCGTCTCAGCGGCCAGCCCCTAGTTATCACAGCATCAGCATGTCCACTCGGTTCAACTTGCCGTTGACCGGGTCCACTTCGAAGCCCCCGCGCTTACTTCACTACTACTCCACCAGCCTCATGCTGGTCAGGATGAACGCGTACTCCTCGGCGTCTTCGTACATCTGCTCGTAGCGACCTGATCTACCACCGTGGCCCGCGCCCATGTTGGTCTTTAGCAGCAGCGGGTTGTCGTCGGTCTTGAGCGTGCGGAGTTTCGCCACGAACTTGGCCGGCTCCCAGTAGGTCACCCTGGGGTCGTTCAGCCCGGCTGTCACGAGGATCGGCGGGTAGTCGCGAGACTCAAGCTGGTCGTATGGAGAGTACGAGCGGATGTATTCGAACGCGGCCTTGTCCTCAATCGGATTGCCCCACTCCGGCCACTCGATCGGCGTCAGCGGAAGGGTGTCATCCAGGATCGTGTTCAGCACGTCGACGAATGGGACGTGAGCGGCTACAGCGCCCCATAGGTCCGGGGCCAGATTCAGTGCTGCGCCCACTAGCTCCCCACCAGCGCTGCCGCCGGCGATGGTGATTCTTCCCTGGCTGGTGTACCCCTCTTCAATGAGGTGATGTGCGACATCCACGAAGTCGTTGAACGTGTTGGTGCGTCTGTCCAACTTTCCGGCCTCGTACCAGTGGTAGCCGAGATCGTCCCCTCCTCGTATGTGAGCAATGACGACGATGAAGCCGCGGTCCAGGAGCGACAGGTAGGTCGTGGAAAACGATGGTGGGATGGCAATTCCATAGGCGCCGTATCCATATAGATAGAGCGGGGCTGTACCGTCCTCCGGCGTGTCCCTCCGGCGAACGACTGACGCGGGAACCCACTCGCCGTCACGCGCTTCGGCAAAAGTGCGCTCAGTCACATACTTGGAGGCGTCGTATCCGCTTGGTATCTCCCGCACCTTCCGAACTTCAAGCTCCCCGGTATCGCGGTGGTAGTCGTAGACAGTGTCCGGCGTGACCATCGACGAGTATTGCAGCCGCAACTCGTTGGTCTGGAACTCCTCGTTGTTCCCGATGTGGGCACTGTAGGCCGACTCCGGGAAGCGTATGTACGTCGAGTCACCTGCGCGGTCGATCAGGCGTATGTGGTCCAGTCCCTCGATGCGTTCATGAACGGCGATGAAGTCCTGGAACGTCGCGAATCCTCGGATGTAGTGCGTGTCGGAGGCGTAAACGAGTGTCGACCAGGACCTCTCAGTGGGGTCGTCCTCTGGCGCCGTAGCCAGCCGTGTGTTCTTGTGCGTGTCGTTCGTCCGAACGACGAATCGGTCCCCCTGATGGTCTATTGAGTACTCGTGACCGCTCCGACGAGGTGAGACAAGGACCTGTTCACCCCCGAGATCGGAGGAGCGCAGCAGCCTCACTTCAGAGGTAATGTGGTCTCCAGCACCGATGATGACGTACTGCTTGGAGGACGATGGGCCCACACCGATGAAGAAGCCAGGGTCGGTCTCCTCGTATACGACGGCGTCATTCTCGACGGGGTCGCCGAGAACATGAAGCCGCACCTGCCAGGGTCGCCAGTTCTCGTCCACCACCGTATACAGG
Organism: Dehalococcoidia bacterium; assembly: GCA_021295915.1. NCBI lineage: Bacteria > Bacillati > Chloroflexota > Dehalococcoidia > Dehalococcoidia bacterium. Next base: position 15,582 of record JAGWBK010000034.1, on the reverse strand, counting down.
AACGAAGAGTCATCCGATGCCCAGACTGCATTCCCTGCGGTCTCCTCGATCTGGTCTGGAAGCATCTCTCCGGTTTCAAGGTCTTTGATCACCATAGTGAACCGCTCGGAGCCGTTGATGTCGGTGCTGTAGGCAAGAAGAGAGCCGCTATTGCTCATCGACAAGGAGCCAAGCATGAAGTACTCGGAGTCCTTCGCGAGCTCAGGTTCACTCAGAATCGTTTGCACGTCTGAGGTCGGGGCTTCCCGCGCATTGGCGCCGTCGGCGGGCCAGCGCAGCCAGACGCGGTACTGACTTCCCTCCTCGTAACGCCACTGGTAGTACCAGTCGTCGTCCTTGAACGGCACGCTGGAGCGGTCCGGCTGCTCGCGTCCCTTGATCTCCTCGAAGATTGCCTCGGACAAGCTCTTGTGAGGCGACATCACCGCCTTGAAGTAGTCGTTCTCAGCGGTTAGATACGCCAGTATGTCGGCGTCATCCACCTTCGGGTAGTTGGGATCGCGCAGCCAGTGCCACGGGTCCTCGATGGTAATGCCGTGATGGGTAAAGCTGTGCGGCCGCTTCTCAGCCACAGGCGGTATGGGTCGGTCTTTCATCTGTGACACTCCTAGGCAGGAACGAACGACAGCCGTCCAGGATGTCAGAGCGTAGCACACCGAGACTTTCGGAGAGTAATGGACCGATGCTTATATCCATAACGTGAGGCTGGACAGATCATCCGCGGTTGACATTCACGAGCCCCTGTTGGCAGACTCTCACATTGCTGCCGCGGCGATGTAGAAACGACTACCAATATGCTCCGGGAGTCGAACGAGACCTCGCAGGTCGATTGAATCGACCCCTCGTTGTGCTACATTAGCCGTTAACAGCCCACCGTGCCGAAGTGGCGGAATGGTAGACGCGCTGGTCTCAAAAACCAGTGGGAGCAATCCCGTGTCGGTTCGAGTCCGACCTTCGGCACCACCATCCGGTCTCTCAGGAGATCCCCAGAGGAAATGGCTCTGTCCTCACGCCTATCAAGAAGTTCCGTCTGGGCCGCCTCCTTTCAATACCGCGACTTCAGGTTCCTGTGGATGTCGACTACCGTTCAGTCGGTGGGCATGGGCATGGAGTTCGTCGCTCTTGGCTGGCTGGTTCTCGACCTCACAGGCTCGCCTTTCCTGGTTGGCGTGGCGTCCGCCGCCCGCATGGCCCCGTTCTTCTTTCTTGGCCTGGTCTCAGGAGCCGTCGCCGACCGGGTGGACAGGCGCGTGTTTACACGATGGATCACGCTGGTAGGTGCGTTTATCGCGGCGCTTACCGCGCTCCCGTTGTTTCTGGGTTACCAAAACGTCTGGCCGATAATCGGGCTCACCGTAGTCATGGGGTGTGTATGGGCGTTCACTCTTACGCTCAGACAGGCTTACACCTACGACATAGTTGGTCCCGAGGCCGCGCTCAACGGAATGTCCCTCACGGCGTTGAGTCAGCGAGTAGGCGGAGTGGCGGGCGCTCTCGTAGCCGGCGCCATCATCGAGATCGCCGGCATAGGAGTCCAGTACCTAGCCATCGGACTCAGCTACGCGGCGTCAGCGGTGATCCTGATGTGGACCCGCGAGGCGGGACAGGCAGCGGTAAGGACTCCGCAGTCGGTGTTCCAGAACCTCAAAGGGTACATTGAGATCATCAGCACGAATCGCACTCTGCTGACACTCATGATCCTTGCGGCGATCACAGAGGTATTCGGCTTTACCCACCAGAGCCTGCTGCCGGTGTTCGCAAGGGACGAGCTCGGAGTGGGCTCTGTAGGTCTCGGAATAATGAGCTCCTTCCGCCAGGGTGGGGGGATCATTGGCCTGATTCTCCTCGCGTATCTGAGCAATTTCAGGCACAAGGGGTGGATGATCTTCATCATCGCCGGCACGTTCGGCCTGGGCGAGATGGCATTCAGCCTCGGCGGAGGTTTCATCTACTTCGTTGCGGTGCTTGCGCTGATCAACGCCAGCGCGGCGATAGTAGATACCCTCTACAAGACCCTCATGCAGGAAGTAGTTCCCAACGAGCAGCGAGGGAGGGCCATGGGCTCGTGGGTGCTCAGCATCGGTGTTGCGCCCGCCGGACACATGGGAGTCGGCGCGCTAGCCGGAGCATTCGGTGCAACGCGGGCGCTCCTGATCAATGGAACAGTGCTTCTCGCAGTCAGCATCGTCACTGCACTCGCACTTCCCAAGATCAGACGCCTGCCCTAGGCCCAGCTTAAAGCTGGACACTTATGTCCGTCGCCAAGGCTGTCCTACTCTAACCCGCCGTAGAAAGCTGGTATCGGGCGGAGTACCTCTTCTCCCTGATTGTGAGGCTTACGATTGCGGCGGCGACCAGCAGTAGTCCGCCGGCGCCGAATGGCACGAGGTAGGCGCCGGTGACATCCTTCATTATTCCCGCGAACTGCACCGACAGCGCTCCTCCAACCGAGTGAGCGAGATAGGTGATTCCGCTGAGCGTGCCGATGTGTCTGATTCCGTAGACCTCGGCTGTAAGTGACGTCGTCAGGGGGACGGTGCCGTACCACGAGAACCCGCTGATAATCGCGAACCCGAACAGCCCCCAAAGGCCAGGGACAGTGAGCAACACCAGGAAGCTGACAGCCCTCGTCGCGTACACAGCCGCAAGGACGTACTTGCGGCCAAATCGGTCTCCAAGCATCCCTGCGCCCATGACTCCAATAATGTTCAGGCCGCTCAGCACACCGAACGCCATTGCTCCGGCTGATGGGGAAAATCCCTCCTCAATTGCGTAGGGCACGAAGTGAGTCGAGATCATCGAGGTGGTAACGCCGCAGACGAAGTACCCCCCGGCGATCTGCCAGAACGGGACCGACCAGAGCGCGTTCAGCCAGTAGCCGGATTCGAGCGGGGCCCTTGATGCGCTGCCACTCGAATGACGATAAGTTGCCTCCTCGTCCCCATCGGGCAGCTGTCCGACTTCAGCCGGATCCTCTCTCAGGACCAGAAACGCGACCGGGACAGCCAGCACGAGCACTATGAGTCCAAGTATGAGCCATGTGCTCCGCCATCCAACCAGGGGGATGGTGTAGGCGACGAAAGGCACGAACACCAGTCCGCTGAGGGATCCTCCCGCCGAAACCAGGGAGATGGCGGTCGCGCGTCGACGCTCGAACCACTTCGAGACGAGCGCAACGGCAGTGTTGAACGTGCCCGCGCTGCCCGCCAGCGCGACCAGCACACCGAACACAAACACCAGGTAGACGATATTGCTGGTGAACATCAGCAGGACTGTGGACACTCCGAAGGCGACCAGCCCTACGAGAATCAGCTGGCGTCCGCCGACCCTGTCGAACACCCTGCCGAATACGGGCTGACTGAGCCCACCGACCATCGTTCCAACCGATGCCGCGAGAGAGATCGCCGAGCGACTCCATCCAAACTCCTCGCTCATCGGGATGATGAAAACCCCGAATCCGTTGAACGTGCCGCTTCCAGCCATCGCTATAAACACACACGCCGCTGCGACTATCCAGCCGTAGTAGATGGTGCGCGGTCTGTGATTCTTCACTTCGGAGTCCGTATGCTGCCCATGGCGACTGCAAGTTTACAGCGTTCCTTCATCGAGTGTTACGATAAGGCGTCCGTTGCCGGAATGGGCACTTCACCCCAGACGACCCCATACTCAAAAGACAGGACACGATCGGACTACCCATGAAGCTAAGAATTGTCAGACACGCGGAAAGTACAGGGAACGCCCAGGGCCGTTGGCAGGGAAGAGATGACACCCTGCTAACCGAATTAGGCCGAAAACAGGCAGCTAAACTTCGAGAGAGGTTTACTTCCGAGGGCTATCAACCCTCTCACATCTACTCCAGCCCGCTGTCCAGAACACTCGAGACCGCGCAGATAGCATCGAGCGCGTGGGACATCCCCATTGTCCAGGTGGACGACCTGATGGAGACCGACATCGGCGTATTCGCCGGCAAGACCTGGCAGGACATCGAAGAGCAAATGCCAGAGGTCGCAAGGGAGTTCACAGTCAGCAGGAACCTCGACCTGGTAGACGGAGCCGAGACGTACACCCAACGCTCAGACCGAGCTCAGCGTGTCGTAGATTTGCTTACTGGCGAACACACTGACGATGACAGCGTGCTGGTATTCACGCACGGCGGCATCATTAGCCACATCTTCGCTCAACTCGTGGGCACCGACAGAATGTGGGGGCTGGGTGTCCGCAACACGGCGATGTTCGAGTTCACCATCGCAGTCGAGAGATGGCAACTCGACGGCCTCGACCGCGTAAACTCGGATCTGCGCCGGATCAACCTGTTCAACGACGCATCCCACCTGGACTGATACGACGTGAACCCGCGACTCAGCTCCGGATGTGGTCTTTCCCAAGTTTCTCGTACATTTGGGCCTCTGTTTACCTACTCCAAAAATCAAAAACATGGGTCAAATCTCGCTAGTCCCTCTCACGTACCCGCTGTACGATTTGCTGCACTTCCCTCTCGGGGAAGCAGTTTCATCAGCGGATACGGATGCAGGATTTCAACAACAGCCCCCGAAATCAGGACCACTGGCGGACAGACGAGTCGGACCTCGTAAACACGCTAGCAGGCGCCATGGTGCAGCATCACGTCAACCGCAGGGCCAGGATCAGGAATTTCCTGCGCAGGCTTGTAGGCCGACCAAGCCGCTAACTTAGTTCCAGGCCTCCGGCCCACCGTCGGACCCTCACGAATCCCCCCTTCTCCGCACATCCCTCGAGCGTCAGCTATCATTGACATCGTGCGCGACCGATACCTACACTCCGCTCAATATCACTATCTGGAGACATCGCCATGCAGCAGGAGCCTACAGCCCTCAGAATGCCTGATCCGGGCATCCGTGAACTCTTCTCAGAGAGCCAGCGTTTTCAGTCGTGGCTCGACGTGGAAGCCGCCCTGGCACAGGCACAGGCGGAGTTGGACGTCATCCCTGCGGACGCCGCTGAGGAGATCACCCTCAAGGCCCGAATCGAGCTTCTCGACATGGACGCGATCTACGAGGGTCTTGCAACGACCGGGCACGGCCTCGTGCCGCTGATCTGGGAGCTCGACCGCGTCTGCGACGGCGACGCTGGCGGTCACGTTCACTGGGGTGCGACCACGCAGAACATAACCCAGACTGGAAAGCTGCTGCAGCTTCGCAAGGCTCACCGCATCTATCTCGGCCAGATTGCTCGCATCCTTGAGATGCTGGCAGACCTCGCCGAGCGCACGAGGGACTTCGCTTTGCCCGGCCGCACACACGGACAGCACGCTGTTCCGGCCACGTTCGGACTCAAGGTGGCCGTGTGGATCGACGAACTGATCAGGCACGTTGAGAGACTACAGGGATGCGAGGACAGGGTCTTCGTTGCGATGCTGGGAGGCGGCGCGGGCACGCTCGGGTCGCTCGGTGAGATCGGCATGGACATCCAGGAACTCATGGCGAAGAAGCTGGACATGCGTCCGATGACGATGCCCTCCAGGACCACCGCAGACCACCTCTGCGAGTACGTGGTGCTGCTAGGGATGCTGTCCGCGACGTGCTCCAAGGTCGGACGCGAAGTGTACACGCTCATGAAGCAGGAGTTCGGCGAGCTCGAAGAGCCTGTTCCGCCCGGCACCGTCGGCTCAAGCACCATGCCTCAGAAGCGGAATCCCAAGGTCAGCCAGGACATCGTGGCAGGGGCCGCTCAGGTCAGGGCGCTCGTCCCGCTCGCACTCGAGTCGATGATGACCGAGCATGAGGCCGACCGCACCACCAGCGTCATGATGGACAGGGCGCTCAACCAGTCCGCGATCATCGTCGGAGACATCCTTCAATACATGATCGAGCTGTTCAGCGGCCTACAGGTCTTCCCTGACAGGATGCGCCAGAACCTCGACCTGTCGGGTGGGCTCATCATGTCCGAGGCGCTGATGCTGGAGCTGGGCCGTCGGATTGGACGCCAGCGCGCTCACGACGTGATCTACGATGCCGCGCAGGCATCTGTCGTCGAGGGGCGTTCGTTCACGGACACGCTCTCTGACGAAAGTGACGTCCAGGACAATCTGTCAGCCGACCAGATCGAGAGTCTTCTCGATCCCACGCAATATACCGGGGCTTGTGGACTGCTGGCAGACCGGTTTGCGGCGCAGGCAAGGTCGGTCGCGGCAGACCTCTCGGAAGCCAGCTAACGCCCCAGTCAGTTCAGAGGCAGGCCCTGCGGCTCCGGGATCACGCCGTCGGCTCGCATTGAGTCGATCTCTTCCTGCGTGTATCCCAGTTCGGTTAGTACAGACTCGGTGTCTCCGCCAAACACAGGGGACGTTCCAACACGCGCGGGCGTCTTGCTCAGTCGCTGTGCTGTGCCGGCGTGCTCGACGGCTCCAAACGCCTTGTGCTGCTCGGAGATGATCAGTCCGGCATCTCTCGCGTAGGAGTCCGACCTCACGTCATTCAAGCCCTGATGGGAAGTCGCAGGCACGCCTGCCCCGGACAGCATCTCCATCCAGTCTGACGTTGAGTTGGACGCGAACACCGTCTCCAATCCGCCTGACAACTCGCCCTCTGAAATCCCGCCAAAGGGCTCCAACTGTAGGAGTCGCTTCTGTTCGTCCTCTTTCTCCGCCGATAGCGCAAGCCACCCGTCAGACGTCCGGTACAGGCGAGAGAATGGCCCTCTTCCCTTGGCCTCAGGACCGCTAATCTCGTCCGGCTCGAATCCCTCGTAGTCGATCATGTACTCCGAAGAGAATGTCGAAGCCGTGTACGCCAGAGATGTGTCGACCTTCTGTCCCCTGCCGGTACGCTCCCGCTCCAACAGAGCGAGGATCACACCGTAAGCAGCCATGATGCCGGTGCCGTAGTCGTTGAACGTGTATGGAGGAGGTCCGGGCTCGCCGTCGTCCCCGCCGTTGCGCAGTTGCATTCCGGTCGCGGCCTGCGCGTTCTGGTCGAAACCGGGACGCATCGCCCACGGACCTTCCTGGCCGAATGCGTTGATCGCGGCATAGACGATCCTCGGGTTGCGCTCACTAAGCTGGTCGTAGCCGATCCCCAGGCGCTCAGCCACGCCCTTTCTGAACCCAGTCAGCACCACGTCGGAGGTGTCGGCCAGCTTGTAGAAGGCTTCAAGTCCTGCGTCCTTGGTAATGTTCAGGCAGATGCTGCGCTTGCCCCGGCCAACATCCAGCCAGGGTGTAAGCGCGGGGACACGGTGCTCAGGGTCGACCTTGATTACGTCGGCGCCGTACTCGGACAGCGTCCTCCCGCAGGTTGGCCCCGCGAGAATGATGCACAGGTCCAGGACTCGGATTCCGTCTAAAGCTCCAGGCATAGTCACTTCTCTCTCTTCGCCTCAGCCAGTATGGTCTCGTTGTGCTGTCCAAGTCGCGGCGCTGGAATGCCCACCCCTCCCGGTGTGCCACTCAATCGCACCTGGATTCCCACCTGGCGCATCGGACCGAATTCATGGTCTTCGACATCCAACACCGCGCCGGATGCTATGGCATGGTCTGTCTCCATCCACTCGCGTAGAGTGCGGCACATCGTCAGAGGCACGCCGGCCTCCGCCATCAGAGATTCCCACTCAAGTGCCGGTCGCGCCAGCCACGGTTCCTGTAACCGTGCCGCCCACTCCTCAATCTCTTCCAGGTTATCGTAGAGACGGGAGTCCGTCAGAGGCCCGAACCACTCAGGATGTCCCAGGACGTCCAGTACCGGCCTCAGCGAGCGCTCGTACATCGCGTTGAGGTTGATCCAGCGTCCATCACCGCAGCGATAGAATCGCGCAATCGCCGGCGATGTGGCCCGCGGACCGGGCTCGACGTCGGGCCTGCTCACGACCGCCGATCCCATGGCAGTGAACATGGCGTCGTACAGGGGCACCGTCACGGCCTGACCCTCGCCGGTACGCTCCCGGTGATACAGTGCGGCCGCAAGCGCGGGTGCGGCAACCATGGCCGCAAAGATGCTCGCGTACGGAAGCGCTAGAAAGCTCACGCCCTCGGAGGCGTCCTTGCTCCTGTCGGTGTACACGCCGGTGGCAGCCGAAATCAGGAGTTCCGTCCCCGGTGTCCCCGCGTGGGGATGGCCTTCGCCAAATCCCGGCAACGACAGACGGACGATGTCGGAGCGCATGTCGCGTGCGGAATCACCGTCGATCCCGTACGGGCTCTGACCCGAGTGAGACCCCTCTACGACTGCGTCGGCTCCGGCCACAAGGCTACTCATAAGCTCGCAATCGTCGTTAGCCGCGACCACAGATTTCTTACCCCGGTTCCATACTGAGAACACCGGTGTGCCCCTGAGAGGGTCCCCATCTGGAGACTCCACCTTCACCACATCCGCTCCCTGGTCAGCCAGCAGCATACCCAGTACCGCCACTGCCGGGTGGTCTCCAAACTCCAGGACTCGATACCCTGAAAGCGCGCCTGCCATTGGTCACCTCCGGCGGTGATTCTAACATCTAAGCTGTTTGCTATACTGCGGCGACTCACACCCCATCGTGACATGGCCTCAGGAGAAGCCTTTGACATCCCGACCGAGACTGCTTGTCGCCACACGCAATCACGGCAAGCTTAGGGAGCTTTCAGACCTGCTCGGCAGCGTGCCGTTCGAACTCGTTTCACTTGCGGACGTGGGTATCGAGATCGACGTCGAAGAGACGGGCCACACGTTTGAGGACAACGCAGTGCTGAAGGCTGAGACCTATCGAGACCTCAGCAGCATGTTGACCCTGGCTGACGACTCCGGTCTGGAAGTCGATGCCCTCGGCGGCGAACCGGGTGTGCGCTCCGCAAGATATGCCGGCCCCAGCGCGACGGACGCCGACCGTATTCAGCTCCTGCTGAAGAACCTGCAGTCCACACCTGAGGCCACATGGGATGCACAGTTCACCTGTGTCATCGCCATCGCCTCTCCAGGCGAGGAGACGCGACTGTTCCCAGGATCATGCAGGGGCAGAATCGTTCGCGAACCCAGGGGCGAACACGGCTTTGGATACGACCCTGTTTTCCTGTTTCCCGACCTCGGTCTCACCATGGCCGAACTAACCCCGGAACAGAAGAACGAAGTCAGCCATCGCGCGCTGGCTGTCAGGAAAGCCGCCAATGCGCTCGCAAGCGGCACCTGCTTGCACGCCTAAAACAGGTATAATGAGTTGAAATGACTACTACACCCCCAGAGGGAACCAACCCACCTGTCCTGGACCGATTCCGAAGGCCCATAAGAGATCTTCGCATCTCCGTAACGGACAGGTGCAACTTCCGATGCCCATACTGCATGCCTGCCGAGATCTACGGCGAGCGTTACCAGTTCCTGCCCAGGGAGTCGCTTCTAACTTTCGAGGAGATTACCCGGCTGACCGGCATTCTCGTCAAACTCGGAGTGACTAAGGTCAGGGTCACCGGCGGTGAGCCCCTGGTGCGGGCGGATGTGGACCAGCTCATAGCCATGCTGGCAGCGCTCCCCGGCGTTGACGATCTGGCGATGACCACCAACGCTTACCTGCTCCCTCAGTTCGCTCAGAAGCTGTGGGACGCTGGCCTGCGCCGCATCACCATCAGCCTGGACTCGCTGGACGATGAAGTGTTCCGTAAGATGAACGGCCGCAACTTCGGCACCGAGCGAGTGCTGGAGGGGATTGCCGCCGCCGATGAGGTTGGCTTCAGCCCGATCAAGATCAACGCAGTCGTCCAGCGTGGTGTAAACGATCACACCATCGTGGATCTCGCGAGGTTTGCCAGGGAACACGGTCACATAGTCCGCTTCATCGAGTACATGGACGTGGGCACCCTGAACGGCTGGAAGATGGACGACGTCGTCCCAGCCGATGAGATCGTGGCCCGGATCAGCGCGGAGATGCCGCTGGAGCCGATGTCTGCCAACTACACCGGTGAAGTGGCGAACCGGTTCAGGTTCGCAGACGGTACTGGCGAAATCGGCGTCATCGCCTCAGTGACCAAGCCGTTCTGCGGTGACTGCACCAGGATGAGGCTCTCCCCGGAGGGTCAGTTCGTGACCTGCCTGTTCGCGACGTCGGGCACCGACCTGCGGACGCCCCTGCGCTCCGATGCCACTGATGAGGAGATCGAGGAGATCGTCCGAGGTGTATGGACCGGCAGGGACGACCGTTACTCTGAGATCAGGACCATGTTCACGGACGAGCCGCGCAAAAAGGTGGAGATGTACCACATAGGCGGCTAAGCTCTCCGCTCGCAGCACACCTCTGAGCTAACCCTTCATTGCGACCTGACTACGGGTCTGAGCAGTCTCTCGTGTACCCACACTGCGGACATCGCAGTTTGCAGTGAATGGCGACCATCTCTGTCCCACAGAGATCGCACCTGATTTCGACACTTATGGACATGGCGCCTCGCCATTGTTGGTGAAAGCAAGATGCCCCGCACTTGACGGGGCATCCTGTTGTTTAGCTGATTTCAGTCGTCTCTACGACTTGATGCGCACCCGGCGCGTCCTGTTCCTGATGGACATCGTGCCACCAATCACTAGCAGTCCGGCGGCCGCAGCAATGGCCATCAGTACCACTGGCGAGACGGTGTCACCACCGACGCCCGGCAGGCCTGGCGCTGTGGGTTGCGGCGGCGGGATCGGCGTAGCCGTGGCTACAGGAGTCGGTGTCGCCAGAACTGGCAGACCGCCTGCCCTGGGACTCCATGCGACTGCCTGCTGGGCATGGCGATAAGCCTGCATGGCTCCGCCTTCATTCCCCTCAAGCGTCGTGTTGCCGTTGGCGTCGAATCCGCTCAATGCGGCGGAGGAAAGACTTACGACTGAGCTACCGCCCGGGCCGACGAAGATCTTCGCCAGAGCGACGTCGTCCTGGTCGAGCGCAGCCTGGGCTGCGTCACGCGCCATCATGGCGTACGTCTTGGCGTTTTCTGCGGTCGTCTGCGCCAGCGCAGCGTGAACCGAGCGACCTGAGCCCTCTTCACCAGTGGCCCCAAAAGCGGCGGCGGCGGCGCTGGCCGCTGCTGCCTGTTCAATCGCTCCGTCAAGACCCTCAGCGGTCATCTCGACATAGCTCATTACATCTTCAAGAGACTCAGCCTCCGCAGCCATGCCGGCGTTCATGGAGGCAGCTTTCAATTGGGTCCTGAGGTCGGCCATAGCCATGACCAAGGCTCGCGCCTGGTCGAGCGTGTCGCCCTCCAGAACGTCGGAGGCCGCACCCTGTCCGGTAGGACCGGAAGGCGAGGATCCTGCATCTTCTTCTGAAATTGCAAAACCACTGTAGGTCGCGATCAGGTTCTCCCCTGTGTAGCCAGCGGAACTGCTATCGAACGTGAGGCTCGCGCTGCCGTCTTCGCCTACGTCAAGCGTGCCGACCCGCAGGAAGGCAGACTGATCATCGTTAGCGAGCCATACGGCGTACTCTTTGCCCTCGTCGGGAGCCGATGCTCCCGCCAAGCTGACTTCAAGGCCGTCGCTCATGCCGGCATCGTCAAGCACTGTCGCAGTGCCCTCTCCAAGTCCGTGTCCATCGGACAGGACTGCGGTTGCGGGTATAGACAGCAGCAGCAAGAGAGCCAAGACTAGTAAGAATTTAGACCTGGGCATACTGAGTGACTCCCCTCCTTCGGATTTGAGGATAATGACTAGGTGATCGTTGGATAAACTCGATCTGTTTCGCACCGTGATACCCTACCATAAGGCGCAAGCCTAGCATAGGGCCTGTTTGACGATCTTTTAAGACAAATTCTAAAGTTCGCCGCTCAGGACACTCACGCCGGTAGGGTCTATGCTGCCCCCTCTGGGTTCGATAGTTATGCCTGCGGCATCGAACTCCCAGAAAGGAGCCACGGGTATAATAACAGTCTGACCGTATCCAGTCGAGTCTACCGTGAACCACCCGGCACTGTGCATCAGGCTGCCTTTGATCAGCCAGACCTGGTACACCATTCCACGCGGGAGAGGGGGTAGATCGACCACCAGGAGGAGGGCCCTGTCAGACGTGCGAGACGCCACCAGCAGGCCGCGAGCCGACTCGCCGGGACCAGTCCCACGTAGCATATTCACGGATGCGCCGGGCGACGAAGACATCAACAAAGCCTCATGGCGAGAGGACAATTCATCGCCCTCGAGGACCGTCGCCGGTTGTTCAGGGGAAATCTCGTTCAGCCTGTCGTAGAACCACACGCCACCAAGGATTAAGGCTATTGCCAGGCCTGCCAACCCCAGCTTGCCAGATTGGACTGACAGACTCCTGAGGACATCTTCAGCGTAAAGGGACCAGCTCTCGACAAGCCGATCGAGTGGGCGGGATGACTCTGCCTCGGACTCAATGAGACCGAAAAGGCGGTCCTTCACATGGGATGGCGCTGTTGTCTGGGGAACTGAGTGGGCAAGTCTGGCCAGTGTCTCGCCATCGCCCTCGAGTAGAAGGCCGCAGGATGCGCAGGATTCAACGTGTGTCTCAACGCGGGACGCCTGAGATTCGTCGAGCTCTCCTAGCAGGTAAGACCGGAATAACTGCTCGGCTGACTCTCGGATCTGCGGTTCCAGGACATCTCTGAGCTTCTTTATCGCCAGCCGCATCCTGGTCTTGACAGTACCAAGTGGCTGATCGAGATGTTTTGATATCTCCGAATGAGTCAGCCCTCCGAAGTAAGCGAGAACCACAACTTCTCGCTGTTCTGGCCTGAGTGTGGTAAGCGCGTCCTTGAGGCGGCTTCCCTCGAACTGGGCCATCGCGTATTCAGTGGGGTCGTCCCCCCGCGATTCGGTTGGCCTGTTGGAGAGGTCCACGCCATGTCGAATCCTATTGTAGTCTCTCTTGCGCTTACGCAGTTCGTCAATTGTACGGTTGTGTGCGATGCTGAAGAGCCAGCTCGTAACGCTCCCGCGAGGAGCCTTGTAGCTGTTCGCCCTCCTCCATATATTGAAGAAGGTGTCCTGCGCCACCTCTTCAGCCGCTCCGGCGTCTCTCAGCATATGCATGGCAAGAGAGTACACCGGGCCCGAGTATTTCGTGTACAGCGCTTCGAGGGCTGCCCGATCTCGCAGGCAGATCCCCTCTATCAGCTGCCGGTCGTCCGCATTTTCGTAATCCATGGCTGACACCATGAGAGCGGGCCCCAGAGTGGCCGCTCACCTTCCATTACGCTTGAGTGAGAGTCCTAGATTGCATTCCTGTCTCAGAACGGTACAGTGTGGAGGCAATTTCCGTCACTTGGCGTGAGCATCTTCCGTCTGTTCTAATTGCCTTGATTTATCCTGTTGGACGGTTCTTACCGTCATACAACGCGTCGATGCCCAATTCGGTTAGCGACCTGGACTCATTGAATACCGATCCGCCTGTTACACGGTTAGATGCCCAAACCCTCCGACGGGGTGCGGCCGATTTGGGTCTGGTTATTGAGCAGTCTCAGGTCTGCATGTTTCAGCGGTACTACCACACCCTGCTGGAATGGAACTCCAGGATGAACCTGACGGCTGTGACCGGCTGGGAGCAGGTGCAGCGCCGACACTTTCTTGACTCGCTGTCACTCTCAACCGTTATAGAGGCCAACAAACTGGAAGTGTGCCGGTTCATCGATGTCGGAAGCGGGGCCGGGCTTCCCGGCATCCCAATGAAGATTGCATTTCCATGCATGACGGGCACGCTGTTGGATGCCACAGGCAAGAAGGTGCAGTTCCTGCGTCATGTGGTCGACACACTGTCGCTGTCAGGCCTGGAAGCGCGTCATGGACGCGCGGAGGAGCTTGCCCGCCTGCCTGAACTGCGCGAGCAGTTCGACCTTGTCGTCTCACGTGCAGTGGCGCCAATGTCCGTACTTGCCGAGCTGACCTTGCCCTTCTGCCGTCCCGGCGGCTTTGTGGCGGTCCACAAGACATCGACCGCGGCTGACGAGATAGAAGAGGCCCGCCACGCCATACATACTCTCGGAGGCGAAGTCAGAGAACCCTTCAAGTTTGACCTGGACGACTCCGAGTCCTCGCGATTGCTGCTTGTAATCGCCAAGGTAGACCTGACCCCTGAAAGATACCCACGGCGTTCGGGCATACCATCCAAGCGTCCGCTCTCCAACCAGTGACGAATTTAAGCCCTTCCAGAGAGGACCGCTAACCAGAAGAGATGCCTCCGCCCAATTCACAGCGTCCCCAGTCGATCAGGCGACGTGTTTTCTCGTGGCCCACGCTGCTCTCCTATGGAGTAGCAATCGCGCTGATCGGACTTCTGGTTGCGAGGTTCGATCTCGAATGGGGCCAGGCATGGCAGAGCATCCGGTCCATCAACCCCTGGCTGTACGGTCTTGCAATCATCGCCTACTACATCAGTTTCGCGTTCAGAGGGGCAAGGTGGCGGATTCTCGCCCGCAACGCCGAATCGCGCCGACCGGAACTGACGAAGCTGCCCTCAACAGCCTCAACGTCCGTGCTTATCATCATCGGCTGGTTCGTCAACTCTGTCGCCTGGCTCCGACTTGGCGACGCATACAGGGCGTACGCCTATTCGGAAGACTCCGGCTCCTCTTTCTCGTGGAGCCTCGGCACCCTTCTCGCAGAGAGACTCCTCGACATGGTCACCGTCGCCGTACTGATCGTTGTGAGCGTGCTGCTGTTTACCGCCACCAGCGGCCTTGCCATCTCCTGGTACATCGTCTTCGCTGCACCGGCCATGACCGTGCTGATCTTACTGGTCGTCGTCGCAATGCGATTCTACGGAACACGGCTTGCCCGGCTCCTTCCGGCGAGGCTCGAAGAGGCTTACGACCGGTTCCACCAGGGAACCCTGGGCAGTCTCGACCTGTTGCCCACAGTGCTGTCACTCGGAGTTATCGGATGGCTGCTCGAGATGGCCAGGCTGTACCTCGTTCTGCAGGCACTGGACATCGACGCAGGACTCGCATTGATTCCCGTCGTCGCCCTCGGACACGCGATCCTGAGCACTGTTCCCACTCCGGGTGGCGTGGGCGCCGTTGAACCCGGAGTTACGGGACTCTTCCTGCTGGAGCTGAGTCGACCCGACGCGGTCGCGGCCACCATAACCGACAGGTCGATTACGTATCTCAGCATCGTGCTAGTCGGCGGTCTTCTATTCCTGGCAAGACAGCTAATGCGCATCAGGAAAAGGAGCAGGGAGAACCATCACGTGCCCTCCGGTTCAGGCAGTACGTGAGCGACCTCACCAAACTGACCTTGACCCGGTTCTGCTAACCTACTATCCTTGGTTAAGAACATACATTCTATTAGCCGAATACCAACACCCCATGAACCTAGCACAGAGAATCCAGGCCAGAACAGACAACGGCGACACCATCATAGACTTCCTCATAGAGGTCATGAATGGCGAACGCGACGACTTCAAGATCTGCCACAGGCTCGACGCCGCCAGACTTCTCAGAAAGTACGGCTGGGACGAGGCGGCCGAATTCATCGTCGACAACCCGACCGAGCCGTCCCACCGCAGCACAGACTCCAACTCCTCAGACGACTCCGAGTTCAACCGTGCCCTCGCAAAGAAGATCCAGGAGTCCACCGACGACGGACGCTCCGTCTGCCGCTTCCTAATCAACGTCATGGACGGAGAGCTTTCGGCATTCAAAGCCCACCACCGAATATC
>JAGWBK010000033.1 GCA_021295915.1 Dehalococcoidia bacterium | reverse complement strand
CTCGGGCCCATTGCCCGCTTTTCTATTCAGAGAGAGGGTACACCGCCTTCTCTATTTACACACCTTCTGATGGTACCTCACGAGCCCCGCTACAGACGCAGCGCTGCACCCAATGGATGCCCGGCCCTGCACGAACTTCGGATCGGCGAGCGCGGGCTTCAAGCCACAGATTCGAAGGAACACTCAGGCGCGTTTAGCGGAAGAACGAACCTAAATTGTCAGCTACATCACTTGCGCTGTCACTGAAGTTGTCGAAGTCGTCATCGGAGAAGAAATCTCCGAAACTTTCAACTGCCTCGAAGGCATCTTCAATGTCCTCTTCAGAGAAGTAGTCTCCGAAGCTTTCAATAACCTCGTAGGCATCGTCGTAATTCCCATCGGAAACGAGGTCTTTGAATCTTTCTAACGCGTCAGAGGCCGCTTCGTTTGCGCCACCGATAACGGCGCCACCCGGAATGCCTGCCAGGGAAACCTGGGCGAATTGGATTTCCCAATTGTCCACGCGCTTATCACCTGTGTCGATGTCCAGCGCGACAGGGACGCTGAACCTGAATGGGCTGCTGGCTCTGGCGGTGGCGAGAACAACGCACCTCCCGGGTCGAGGGCATTCAGGCTCTGAGTGAGTCCACGAAACCCGCTCATTGATCTGCCCCACCAGGAAACCGCTGCCGAGCGTTGTACCGGTTAATGCACGCATGGCCTGCCCCATAACTTCGTCCACGCTATCGTTGGTCCATTCGACAGCTACTTGGGCAGCTATCTCCTCGTCAGACCTTGGCGTCATGCTGTAGAACCAGTAGATTGCACCGCCAATAGCTCCGAGGATCAGTACCACGAGGAGCACAGTTCCCCAGTTCGTAGAGGAAGCCGCAGCAGCTCGAGGTGCCGGGTACGGGTCTTGCCTCAAACGACGCTCAGGCAGCGGCTGCAAGGGGCGACTCTGTGCGGACATGGGTTGCTGTTGTTGCGAATAGGCGCCTCTGGCCGCAGGCCGACCGCTGAGCTGGACTTCGGCGAACTGGATCTGGGAATCCCCTATTTCGATCACGTCGCCAGGCCGGATTACTGCCCCGGTTACAGGCCTCCCGTTTAGGGTTGTTCCGTTGGTGCTGTGCATGTCCCGCAGCACCACCTCGCGTCCGATGTGGGTGAACTGTACATGGGAACGGCTGACCTGCATATCATTGACGCGCAGGTCGCAGGATGGGTCTCGTCCGACTGTGACGGATCCTCGCGAGAATGACACAGACACACCTGCCGACTGACCAGAGGTTACCTGCAGGCTGTAGGCGTGACGACCCGATTCGAGTCGATTAGGGTAGCGCTCCCGCTTGGGTGGAGAGGCCGGCGGAGGCTGTTGCGAATGGGCACCCGCGACAGCCAGACCGGGACTCTGCTGAGCCTCTGAAAACAGGACTTGGGAATTGCCGACATGGATGACGTCCCCGGGCCTGATGACAGCGTCAGTGACCCTTCTGCCATTCAATGTCGTTCCGTTTGTGCTGCTGAGGTCTCTCAGCACCACCTCGCGTCCGTTGTCAGTTAGCTGCGTGTGGGTACGGCTGACATTCGCGTCGTTGACGCAGAGGTTGCTGGACGGGTCCCGCCCTATTGTGACGGATCCTCCAAAGAACGAGACAGACACCCCAGAAGAGGGGCCTGACGTCACCTGTAACGTGTAAACAGTCACAGACTACAACTCTCTCTTACTTACTCGGCCTACCCCTCGATTTCGAATCTGGTTGAGATCAACTCGTACAGGCCGGACAGATCGTCGGTGTTGACAGCATACGCCACACCATTGGTAGCGTTAGCCAGGCGTTGGAGCACCGCAAAGTCATACAGCTTGCTTCCTCCAGGTTCTGAGAGCGCAAGCGCGAACAGCGTCACGGACGATCCCTTAAGCGCTTCCAGCGCTTCGCCATAGGAACTGTCACTGCTCTCGTCCACGCCATCTGTGAGAGCTATCAGGATTCTCTCCCTGTCTGGCTCGCCCTGTTGTTCCAGGGCGTTCAACGACCGTATGATAGCGTCGTAGAGAGCAGTGCCTCCTACGTCATCAAGGCTGTCGATCGCAGCTTGCCAGGATTTGAGCCCAGTGCCGTCTGGACCTATTGCCTCCATCGATACGATCCCTCGGTATTTGTGGTCGAAGTCGACGAGCCCCACGTAGTCAGGATCCGGGTCGACTCCGCCCTTCGCCTGCACCCGAATCTCGTACATCCGGCCAACGAATACGTCAATTGCCTCCTTCAGCGCCGTTGACTTCGGACCCTCCATGCTGCCGCTGGTATCTGCAAGAAGTAGGACGTTGGCGTCTCCACGTCCCAGTCCCGTAGGGAGAGCAGCGGTCGAAGATGCGACAGTACACTGCTCTGGCGTGTTGGCATCTGAGCGGACCTCTAGACCACCTTTCCATTCCTGAGCGTCGAGCATACCGATCTCTTCTACGTCAACAGTAGGATTCAACTCGGCAAGTGCTTGCCGCAGGTGACTGGATACGGGCTCCTCCATCCAGACTCTCACTCTCAAGTCCCAGCAGCCAGACACATCCGGTGAGAAGGTGAATCTCACCGGATGGGACGTCTGCGGCGCTATTGACGTCTCCACGGGCTCCAACGACATCCTGTCGCCCTCATTTCCACCCGGTGGCGTAACCGATACCTCTACGTAGAAGTCCCACAATAAATCTCCGTTGTTTTCGATCCCGACATCAAACTCGTACTGGCTTCTCAAGATCCTTTGGGTATCGCCAGGAATCGTAACCCCGTCGGAGATTTCGGCATCAATGCGGTCAGACAGGAGTTGGGCGACAGCCTTGTCTGCGCGCAGCGCATGCCAGCCTTCCTCCAAGTCCTGAGGACATGGGTCCTGGTCGGAGGTACAAACCGTTTTCACATCAGACGTCTCTACTAGATGGTCTTTCACCTGTTCCGGCGTCAAGTCCGGGGAAATTGCTAACAGAAGTGCCGCTGTTCCGGCGACCAGTGGAGAAGAGAACGATGTTCCGCTATAGTAAGTACGCTGACCCTTCCATTCCCATTTGGGTACTTGGACCGGTTTGAAGGGGATCGATACACCGGTTAATTCAAGAAGGTTACCCCCATTTTGAAACTCCCATTCCAAGCCCAATACTCTTACGAAATCGCCGGGGGCTGATATGGTGACAGCGCTCCCATAGTTGGAAAAACTGGCTCTTCTTTCCCATTCGAAATCCAGGGCTCCGACACTAACCAGATTACGCAGTGCTGGTAGACCGTCAGGCCCGGCGTTGGTCCACTTCACGGGAAAGCGGTCAGCCGCGTCGGCGTCATCATTTCCAGCAGACGCAACTACCAGAACATCAGAGGCCAGGTTAGCCATCTGGTGGTACGATCGTTCAGCGCAATCAATCTTGCCAAGGAAACATCTCTTTCCCATGCTGATGTTGACTACGTCAGTGTTATTTGCGTTCAAGTGCTCGAAGGCAGCTGCCACACCAGAGACACTTGTTATCGCATAGTCAAATAGTTGGTAATCAATTCCGCCGACACTCGTAACTATACCGCTAAGGGAGTCGTCGCCTTGATTGTTTCTTGCGATCATTACGCTAGCCACTGCAGTCGCATGGCTCACATCTCGCAATATGAGGTCAAGTAAGTAAACAGGAATGTCGAAAATCTCAGGTCCAATAGACACTTGGTTTATACGGTTCCAGTCGAATTCGGAAGACAGCAAGGCGGCAGTTTCAGGGTCATTGACACTCCCCGCGGCAATCATTCCTCCATCTATCACCGCGATGTTTACCGGGAACAATCCAGCCGAGGGGATTTTCTCTACGATTCTCCAAGCTGCTTCGAAATTGGGCGACATAAGTGAGTTGGGGTCAAGAGTTAGAGCGTCTATTGGATGGTAGGCAGCCTCTAAGAGGCTATCCGGATAGGCTGCCGCAACCCTTCCATCCCCACTCAATTGAGTAATCGCTGCAGTCAGGTCGTGTGTCTGCGCGTCAAATTCAATGATGTAGCCCGGGAAAGTGCGATAGGAGAATACAACCTGCCCATCCAGAGCCATCGCGATTTCCTCTGCAACGCTTGTCCCAAGACCAGGTTCCAACTCAACGATCACGCGGTTGAGTACAGCCCGAACTTCATCGCCGCCCAGACCATGGATGACTCCAACCATATCTGAGTCTATAGGCGGGAGTGTGGGTATATCTCCTATGACGACTGCATGGACGCGCGCTTTGAAGTTTCCGAATCCCACAATTATGTCGGCCCCGCCGGGGCCGTTGGCGGTTACTATGCCGTCCGGAGTCACGCTCACCACGCCCGAATCCGTGGACTGGTGGGTCACGAAATTCAATGCCAGGTCTGCCAGAGACTGGTCGGAATAGTAGCCCTGAACACTCAACGTGTCGGTGTCTCCCACCTCATTTAGAATGACTGTGCCAGGAGACGGCACAAGACCAACCAAGCGTACAACCTGAGGAACGGAGGGTTCTGAAGGCTCATCAACTGGCACTTCCACCACTACCTCCTTGATTACTTCCTTCTCGACAACAACCTCCTTGACAACCTCAACCGGCACCTCTACCTCCTTGACTACCTCCTTCTCGACAATGACTTCCACAGGGACCTCAACCGGCACCGCTACTTCCCTGATTACTTCTTTCTCTACGATTATTTCGACTGGCACCTCCACTTCCTTTTCAACGATAACTTCGACTGGTACCTCCACTTCCTTCTCCACCACAGTTCTTATTACTTCCGGTTGTGGCCCGATAAAGCAGCCCACGGTAATCAACGACAGAAGCGCCATAACAACCAGGGCAGGACCGACCAGAAAGCTGTGGGCCAACTTAGAGCTGTTTGCTAGTAGCGATGTAACGTGCAGCTCGCTTTCTCTTGACAGATATGGAAGCGTTAGCATAAGAACCTGATCCTAATCGAACATGCCCTATTTACGGTGCATTTGACCTGAGTGCTCGCGCGCCCCCCGATCTCGGACATCCGGTGAATTTGACACGGCTACGCTGATTTACTGAGTTGGCTCTCTGATGCATTTCGTGAGGGTTCCGGGTTATTTGACTCTTATCGACCATCCCCACGCAACATGCAAGGATGAATTACTAGAAATGCGTGTACCTAACTTCCATTTATCCTGCAAAACTACTCCGATGCTGTAGAATTGTGCGTGCCTACATGACTACCAGAGCTAAGTCCAGAAGTCTGTGACACTCCTGTCACATGTTCGCTTGCATACGTGAGACTGGTACTTGATATGGAATACATTCCGGGAAACGGTTTATTGGAGCGTCATCGGCTGTGACCCTATCGTCGAAACTGATGGGTCCATATCACGAGCAGACGCGCTTCGCACAGTGATTAATGCTGAGTTGAAACTCATCGGTGGGTTACCCATCAGGTCTAGATCGGGGCTCACCGCCAGCTGTAAGCATCCGTGACGAGTGTACTGGCATACTCTTACCTTGAGACTTTTGTGAAGACGGATGTGCTTGCTCACTCCTATGAGTGGCCGAGTATAACTGGGCGGAAGTCTTGGCTACGTCAATAATTCCAAATGAGGCCCCCGAGTATTTCTCAGTCACAGGCAACGGAGAGGGCTGCGGTTCACGGGCCGCAGCCTGACACACCATCAGTAGAGTGGATATGATCACAATCATTGCCACGAATCCACCGACAGCGATGAGTGGCGCTCGTCTTTGCCGATGGGCTGTATCGTCTCCCGATCTCAACCAGTCCGGCTGGACGACAGGATGCGGAGCTAACTTGGCAGAAGCCAGGCCAATGGAACCAGCCAGGGCGTCTGCAAGTTCTCCCGGGGTCTGAAAGCGATCGCTCGGTTGCTTCGCCAGGCACCTTTCCACTATCGCGACCACTGTCATTGAAACATCCTGCCGCAGATAGCGTAATGATGTGGCATTTACCTGAATATGCTGCCTTGCGATCTCATTCTGACGTACTAGACTATTAGACGCGGTCGAGTTGAAGGGCAGATGCCCAGATAGCATCTGGTAAAGTACCACACCAAGAGAATAAACGTCTGATCGGGTGTCTCCTCTCTCTCCCATCCATTGTTCTGGTGGCATGTAGAACGGCGTACCCCACTGTGAACCAACATGGGTCAAGGGAGCCATGTCCGCAGCGTGAGCTATTCCGAAGTCGATGAGCTTTACTGCACCACCGGCGCCAAGTGTCGTAAGTAGCAGGTTCTCTGGCTTGATGTCATGGTGCGTGATTCCACGGCTGCTTGTGCGCGCAGCCTCCAGTGCAAGTGCCGCCTGGTGGGTGATCGTGACGGCTCGCGTGACGTCCAAAGGACCACGGTCTATCAGCTCTCTGATGGAGTGGGGGACATACTCGATTGCGATGAAGTGCGATCCCTCGTGCTCCCCGATGTCCGTGATGCCCGCGATATTTGGGTGACTAATGGAGGCAACAATCTGTGCTTCTCGCTGGAACCGAGCGATCACGTCTGGATTAGCCAAGTGTGGATGCAGCACCTTGACAGCAACCTCTCGGTCGAGCTCAGGATCATGTGCGTGATACACCGTTCCCTGACTGCCTGATGCAAGGTTCCTGATTACACGATACTTACCTATCGTCTCTGACTGTGAGTCGGCCACGTATCACCTGGTCACACGATGGACCTTGGGCTTGTGGTTGTCATTCTTTGTTAACTCCTCAATCACGTTGTCCGGGTCCACCGTCACAATTGCCGTGAACTTGAGAACACTTCCTCTCGGGGGGAGTTGAATTAGGACTGTACCCTCCACCTGCTTGGTCACCGTCGAACCGCCCCGCAGGCCACCTATCTCGATTTCCTCTGAGCATGGAATTCTGCCTTGATATATTGGGCAGAGAGGTCCTTCCACGAACTCAATTCGAATATAGAACCTGTCATCTACAGACGGAGTAATTCCACCGTCTCCGAGTTCATTTGTGATTGTGACGAACAGGTCCAGATATACAGCGTCGGCATCTGGCACTGTCCTTTCTAGGAACTCCACCTTGGTGACCGCGAGGTTAGGCAGCCTAGTGGCATCATAGATCACGTCGTATTCGGAAATGGCGTATCTCTCGTCGTACTCATCCCACGACGAATTCTCCCTGTGGTCCAGGTATGCCGATGGGTAGAGAACGGCGAGGATCTCGTAGGAACCAATTTGGGCCCTCCAATCATCAGACCTGATCGTCCTGACAGCATTGCGATTCAGCCTCCTGTTCAGCATCGTAGATGAGTAATACTCTCCATTCAGGTAGAAAGTGACATCAGCGTCGTATTCCGAGCTACGAGGGCTGGTGTTCTTGATATGGGCCCAGAACGTGACGTCTTCATCGATCGCCGGATGCTCGGGGTGCCAGGTGATTTGCTCGATAACATAGGGCGGTATAAACGGTTCGAATGAAGGCAATGTATGGACTTCGTCCTCCGCGTATGGGGAGTCCAAGTCTAGACCCAGGGTTCGCGGCTCGACCTCAGCCCGCCAAACCATGCTCAAGTCCCTCGTTTCACCGGGTGCGAGTTCAACCACCTTGACGCGCTCTCGTAAGGGCTCCCCAGTATCGTTGTCCACCAATTCGACGTGAAATTCGTCGGCTGTGGCCTCCCCCTGATTGCTGACGGTAACTGAAATTCTAACCTCCTCCCAGATTGCTGGGTCCGCGTTGGAGATCCAGGCGTCTTCGATAAGAAGTGCCGGAAGTGCCGGAACAGGCGTACTAGTTGGAGTGGGTCTCGGTGTAAAGGTAGGAGTCGGCAAAGGCGTATTAGTTGGGGTGGGACTTCGTGTATAGGTAGGAGTCGGCAATGGTGTGTGGGTAGGTGTCGGCGATGGCGTGTTCGTAGGAGTCGGCGATGGTGTGTGGGTAGGTGTCGGCGATGGCGTGTTCGTAGGTGTCGGCGATGGCGTGTTCGTAGGTGTCGGTGTAACTGGGGGGGATGTCGGCGTCGGCGGTATAGCCGTCGCCAACGCCTTAGCCACAGCCTCTTCCACAGCGACCGAGATGTCCTTAACCTCTGTAGGAGACGGCTCAGGCGTGGGAGTGGGAGTGGGATCCGAGCGGTCCAACAGATCCCCAACCGGGCCCGCTGCAGCCCCGCTCGACGGTGAGCGACCTGGCACGGATGAATCATCCGAAGTTCGAGCAGCCGGAGGAGGACGTCCCGGTCCATTTTCTCCAGGGCCATCATCCGGTGCTGCTATCAGCAACGCTACCAGTACAACAAGGATCACCGCTCCGAACCCGCCTGCTGCGATCAGAGGCAGTGGAAACCGTAGGCCCCGTTTCTCATCGGCGGATGGACGCGAAGGGGGACGCGAGACCGGCAGGGACACGCTTGGCGTCGGTGCGACTCCAAGAATCCCAGCCAGTTCCTCTGCGAGCTCTCCGGGTGTCTGGTACCGGTCACCCGGAGACTTGGCCATGCACTTTAGGACAATCGATTCAAGCGCCTCTGGGACATCCTCACGTATGGACCGAAGTGAAGTTGGATCGACCTCGATGTGCTGCTGGGCTATCTCATTGTTCTGGGCCATGCTGCTGGCCGCGGTCGAACTGAAGGGCACCTGCCCCGTAAGCATCTGGTAAATCACCACACCCAGTGAGTAGACGTCAGAGCGCGTGTCGCCACGCTCTCCTTGCCACTGCTCGGGCGGCATGTAGTACGGCGTGCCCCACTGAGCGCCAGCCTGCGTCATTGGGGCCATGTCCGCAGCGTGAGCGATCCCAAAATCGATCAGTTTCACGACGCCTTCGTCGTCAAGAGTAGTGAGCAGGAGGTTCTCAGGCTTGATGTCGTGGTGGGTGATACCGCGCCTGCTGGTGCGTGCAGCTTCTAGGGCCAGCGCCGCCTGGTAGCCAACGGTGACAGCGCGGGTGATGTCCAGCGGCCCCTGGTCAATGAGTTCCCTGGCAGTATGTGGTACGTACTCGATTGCGATGAAGTGGGCGCCCTCATGCTCACCGATGTCCGTGATGCCGGCTATGTTGGGATGGTTGATGGATGCAACGATCCGTGCCTCGCGCTGGAAGCGCGCGACGATATCCTCGGTCGTCAGGTGCGGGTGAAGGACCTTGAGGGCGACCTCGCGTTCTAGCTCAGGATCGTAGGCGTGATAGACAGTGCCCTGGCTTCCAGAAGCAAGGTTCTCAAGAACCTGGTATCTGCCGATTACTTCTTCTGTCGAATCTGTCATAGCGCTCTTACTTTAGGCTTTAAGCTGTCACGTCCCAGAGATGTATTACTACAATTGAGTTGGGCTACCATGCATCCAGTGCGTTCAGGTACTCGTCCAGCGATGCGATGTACACCATGACATTTTCCACTGCGGATGAGGAGTGTACGGCGCCCCCAACTGGTGACTCCGAAGCTCGTCCCCAGTGTCAGCACGCAGTACGTACAGTTGGCCATTCCTTGCCCCGATGTATACAGCCCCTCCAGCTACTGCCGGCGAGGATTGTGGACTACCCTTTGTGGAAGTCCATAACTCGTTCTCGGTATTGCCATCCACCGCGTGAAGAGTGCCATTCTCTGATCCTATGTACACTGCGCCATTCGACCCTGCGGGTAAGGAGAGCACCGGGTATCTTGCATCATATGTCCAGGCCACGACTCCCGTGGTCGCATCCAGCGCGTAAACCAAGTCATCGCCTAAGCCAACGTACACCTTCCTGGCAGCTACAGATGGCGAGGATTGCACGACATCCTCTGTCTCATGACTCCAGACCGGTTCTCCGGTGCCTGCGTCCAGCGCGTAGACGTAGTGGTCGTTCGAGCCGACATACACTTTCCCGTCAGCTACCGCAGGCGAGGATTGGACGGCGCCCCCTGTCTCGTAGCTCCAGACCAGCTCTCCGGTGTCCGCGTCCAGTGCGTACAGACGGTGATAGTTTGATCCAACGTACACCACCCCGTTGGCCACGGATGGCGACGAAACAATTCTGCTATCTGTCGAGTAGCTCCACTTCCGGTCGTCGGTTGCCGCATCCAGAGCGTACAGATAGCTATCCCATGAGCCGACGAATACCACGCCGTTAGACACCGCAGGCGAGGACTGAACGTCACCATCCGTCCCATAGGTCCAAATCAGCTCTCCGCTACGCGCATGTAGAGCGTACACACTGTTATCCGTCGACCCGATGTATACAGCTCCGCCAGCTAAAGTAGGCGACGACCACCTGCTTCCGTTGGTCTCGTAACGCCACCGCAGCTGAGTGGTGGGAATTGGAGTCGGGGTCGCCGTATGGAAGGGAATCGGGGTCGCAGTGCGTGTGGGAGTGACCGATGGCGTTGGTGTGCGCGTAGGTGTAGCAGTTGGCTTCGGTGCGCGCGTGGGCGTATAGGTCGGCGTAGGGATCGGAGAACGAGTCGCGGTTGGTTCCGGTGTGCTTGTTGGCAGGGGTGTGTATGTGGGCTTTAAGGGATACGGAGTCGGCGTAGAAATCGGAGTACGGGTCTCGGTTGGTCTTGGCGTACTTGTAGGCAGTGATGCAGGTATCGGTCTTGATGTGCTTGTGGGCAGAGGCGTGTAAGTCGGCTGCAGAGGGTACGGGATCAGCGTAGGGACAGGGGTCACCGTAAGTTCTGGTGTGGACGTGGGTGTATGCGTACCCGTTGGAGTCGGAACAGGGGTCTCCGTAGGAGTGGCGACCGGTGAGTTAGTCGGCGTCGCTGTAAATGCCATCACCAGAGTTCCCGCACCCGCTGAGACGGACACCGGAGTATGGGTCGGTGTGGGACTCAAGACGGCGGGCGGAGCTCCAGAAGGAGGCGCTGGACGGTCTGGAAGTATGGGACGTTCAATGTTCTCACGTGACTGAGATGCAACAACTACGATGAGCACAATTACGATCGTCGCTCGCAACCCTCCGGCCGCCATCAGCGGAAGCCGGTTTCGCCGTGGAGGCTTCGAGGCACCTCTCCCTACGTCAACTGGTGGTCTCGGGACAGGCAGGGACACACCCGGTGTCGTTGCTAGTCCAATGACTTCTGCCAGGGCATTCGCCATCTCACCTGGCGTCTGGTACCGATCACCGGGGGACTTCGCCATGCACCTGACGACTATCGCCTCCAGCGACACTGACATGTCCCCCCGGATTGAACGAAGCGTCGCTGCATCGACCTCTATGTGCTGACGGGCTATCTCGTGGTGCTGCGCCAGACTGTTCGATGCTGTCGAACTGAATGGGACTTGTCCAGTCAACATCTGGTACAGGTCCACTCCCAATGAGTACACGTCTGATCGTGGGTCTCCGCCTTCTCCCATCCACTGCTCGGGAGGCATGTAGTACGGTGTTCCCCACTGGGAACCTGTGGTTGTCATGGGAGCCAAGTCTGCTGCGTGAGCTAACCCGAAGTCGATCAGCTTCACCACTCCCTCATGTCCAAGAGACGTCAGCAAGAGATTGTCCGGCTTGATGTCATGGTGTGTAATCCCATGCCTGCTCGTTCGAGCAGCCTCCATTGCAAGTGCCGCCTTATATGCAATTGTGATGGCTCGCGAAACGTCCATAGGACCACGGTCAATGAGCTCCCTGGCTGTGTGAGGGACATACTCAATTGCAATGAATTGCGCTCCCTCGTGCTCTCCGATGTCCGTGAGGACTGCGATGTTCGCGTGGCTTATCGACGCGACTATTCTTGCCTCCCGCTGGAGGCGAGTGATCACGTCTGGATTAGCCAAGTGCGGATGCATTACCTTCAGTGCTACCTCCCGGTCAAGGTCAGGATTGTGGGCGCGGTACACAGTTCCCTGACTTCCCGACGCCAAGTTCGCGATAACACGGTATCTGCCAATCATCTCTGAAGGTATACCAGTCACAATTCACCCAGACACCCGATGATCCTTGGTCTCGGTGTTGTCAGTCTCGGATGACTCTTCCACGCCGTCCTCCGGGTCGACCGTCACAGTTGCCGAGAACGTGTAAGTATCCCCGCTGGGCGGAAGTGGCATCTGAAATTGACCTTCCACCTTTTTGGACTCTTCTAAACCGCCACTAAGTTCGTCGACCTGTATCTCAACAGCACACGGTGTTCTCCCAGGACGCAGTGGGCAGAAGGGGCCATCTACGAATTCAATTCGAACATCGAACTCGTTATCTACAGGCGGAGTTGTTCCACCGTCTCCGATTTCATTGGTAATGTTGAAGGACAGATCCAGATATAAAGTGTCGGTATTCGTTACTCGTCTTTCAGAGAATACAATCTCCGTAACCGCAAGATTCGGCAGTCGCGTGGCATCGTATGTCGCCCTGTGTTCGGCTATGGCATATCTCTTGTCGTACTCATCCCACGAAGACTTGTCCCTTTGGTCCCGAGACGCCAGAGGATATATGACGGCCAAAGTCTCCTGTGCACCACTCTGTGCTTTCCACTTCTGTGACTCCACATCCCGCGTCGCACCGGCGTTCAACCCCCTGTCCAGCATCATCACTGAGTGATACTCCCCGCCTAGGTAGAAAACGACCTCAGTGTCATACTCCGAGTTCAGAGTGCCTGTGTTCTTGACATGGGCCAGAAACGTAACGTCTTCGTTAATCGCGGGACTCTTCGGCCTCCAAGTCACTTGCTCAATGGCATAGTCTGGAACAGCCACATTAATTGAAGGCAACCGGATGACTTGATCTTCCGCGTAATGGGAGGCGAGGACCAGACCGAAAGTTCGCTTCTCGACCTCCGCTCGCCACACAAATGTGACTTCCTCCTTCTGTCCGGCTTCAAGGCCGTCTACCGTTTTGCGCTCTATGAAATCCTTCCCAGTGCCGTGGTGGTCAACTAAGCTGACGAAGAATTCGCTTGACGTGGTCTGGCCTTGATTAATTACGACGACCGTAATTCTCACTTCTTCCCACACTTCTGGATCCGTTGGGGAGACATTCGTGTATTCGACCACTAATAGCGGTTCAGGAACTAGGGTAAACGTTGCGGTGGGACTAGGTGGGTATGTAGGTGTTGCCGAGGGCGTGTGCGTGTGCGTCGGCGTCGGCGTCGGCGATGGTGTGTGCGTGGGTATCGGCAATGTCGTGTGCGTAGGTGTCGGCGTAATGGTCAGAGTAGTCGTCGACACTGGGCTAGGTGCGGAATCCACTGTTGACGTAGCTGTGGGCGTCGGCGTAATCGTCGGTATTGGCGTGTCACTAGTCTCTGCGACAGGGGCGGGAACCGATGGTGACGCAGGTGAGACGGAGGGCTGAGTGCTTTCCTTAGGAAGAGGTGTTTCTTCCTGAGCCTTCTCTGCGGTTGTGGAGATCGGGGGCTTCGGTGTCTGTGTGGGCGTGATGGTAGGCTCAGGAGTGACTCTGGGAGTAGGCATCGCCGTTGGTGAAGGTGTCTGAGTCGGGCTGACTGTGGGAGGCGCATCTGGTGTGCCCGTGGGCACCGCTTCACCTAAAGTCGCCGCGCTAGACACCCCTTCCCCGACTGGCGTCGGAGTATGTGTTGGAGTGGTTGTCCCGTTCCCAGAAGGAATGGCCAGAGAAAGACGGTCAGCGCCTTCATCATCCTCTCCAGTCTGGGTAACGACGATCAATACCAGTACTATCACGATAATCGCGCCGAACCCTCCCGCGAACAACGAAAGCCTTCTGCGCCATGGTGGTCCCACGCCACTGCCGGCGTCGCCCAAGGCGAAGCCTGCGATCCTCATGCCGCCTTGTACCTGACTTGGCGCGGGGGATCCAGGTGTGAGAGTGTCCATAGGACCGTCGGTCTCGGACTCCACAATCTCAACAGCAGCATTCATCTGTGCGACAACGACAGTAACATTGTCGGTGCCACCCGCGTTATTGGCCAACCTGACCAGCTCCCGAGCAGCTGATCTTAGAGATCCCCTGTTAAGGACTGTCGCTATGGTGTCCTCGTCTACCAGGCCGTATAGCCCATCAGAACAAAGTAGAATGCGGTCTCCCTGACGCAGGGAGACCCGAGTCACATCGACTTGCACAAAGTCAGCCACGCCTAACGCACGTGTAAGTACGCTTCTGCGGGGATGTACAGCGGCCTGCTCAGGCGTGAGTAACCCCCTGGCAACCATGTCTCCCACCCAGCTATGGTCTCGCGTCAGTTGGGCCAGCCTTCCCTCTCTCAAGAGATAGGCCCGGCTGTCCCCCACATTACAGATGTGCAGCACGCTTCTTACCAGCAACCCGGCGACAAGCGTGGTCCCCATGCCCTGCATGTTGGGTCCTAGGGAAGATGCCCTATAGACACCGTCATTGGCCTGTTCCACTGCCGCCTGGAGCGTGCGTTCCTCCAGTGAAGTTGACTTCGAAAGAGCCTCTATCAGTAGGTCGAGAGAAATCTGGCTGGCAATTTCGCCGGCCGCGTGCCCACCCATACCATCAGCGACTGCCAGCAGAGCGTCGCCCAGAGGGGCTTCCTCATCCAGTCGCACTGAGAAATTGTCTTCATTGTTGGATCGAAGAACTCCGACATCGGTGATACCTTCTGCCGACATCACGGGCGGCTCTGGGCCGCCTACACGTAAGAATCTCATCAACTATTGGGTCTCATCAGTGTGAATTCGGACTGACCTACCACTACCCTTTCACCTACTGAAACTCGTACGCCCTGTATACGCTCGCCGTCCACCTGAGTTCCAGACTGCGAACCGAGGTCCGAAATAGTCGTGCGGTCCGCATCCACCCTGATCATTGCGTGCCGGCGACTTACGGTGGGATCTGACAGCATTACCTGGGCGGAAGAGTCCCTGCCTATCAGGTTCTGTGCCGATGACAGCAGGAAGCTCTTGCCAGCATCTGGACCTGACTGGGCTATCAGCGACAGTGACGACCCAGTTGGCGATCCCACCATTGTCGCCCCGGAGGAGGGCCCTCCCTGGAAGGCATCCACAGTCATCAGACTCATCCTAGTCTGTCCAACGATGATGGCACTTCCCTCGCCGATCTGTCTCCCAGCGATCCTATGATCGCCAATCCTCGTTCCACCGGCGCTTCCCAGATCGACCAACGTAAACTCTTCATCCTTTACGCTCACCATGGCATGGGAGCGCGAGACGGAGGCATCATCCAACTGCAGGTCGTTCTCAAGGGACCGGCCAATGGTGTTGTTGCCTTCTTTCAACTGCAGGGACTTCCCTTCTGATGGGCCCCTCGTGACCACGAGCCATGCCATCGAGCTTGCAACATCCGGCTGCATCGCCATAGTCTGCGATGGAGAAGGTGCAGCCGCAGATGGGCTTCCAAGACTGGCAACGGCAGTAGCCTGGATATCCGACACGTTTGTAACGTCAGGAGAGCTAGCGAGCGGAGGAACGGGCTGAACTGTGACTGGGGAAGGAGGCACTGGTGTCACAGCCGTGCGTGGTGGCGTTCCACTGTTTCCCGGGAAGCGCTCGGCGTCCAATATCATCCAGCTCAGAAAGAGGATGACTACAAACGAGACAGCCGCTATCGGGGTTAAAACGGTGGAGTTCACTGTGGTGTAACCGAACACCACTGTTGCAGCGGCGTTCAATATCGCTAAAACCCCGAGGCACATTACCGCGATCATCGGTGGCTGCCATCCCCTCCATGTCGAGCGAGCCATTGCGGTCACGGTCAACACGGACACGATCAGCAGAGCAGGCAGGCTCCAGTATTCGAGAATCGGGCCCGCATTACCAAGTATGCCCGAGGCGGCTGCACCATGTTCGGGGGGCCCGCATTCGAACACGATCACCGATCCATCGTCGTACTCCCCAACTTCGCAGGCATACTCCACCTCATCACCAGACTCCCACATCCTTCTCTCGTCTCGGCTGAGATCATCGAGGGCCACGGTGTCTTCATAGTCGTCAGCAACAAGGTAGACTACCCCATCTTCGATGCGGTCTACGACTCCTGCGACATTTATGCGGGAGCCAATCCAGGCGTCCTCGAAGTCCGACGGACTCTCGGCATGGGCCTGGACTATTTCGGTAGCGGTGTACGGCTCGCCCAGGTCTGCGGACCCTACCTGTGAGCAGCCGACTATAACGATCAACATCAGGATGGCCAGCAATGCCACTTCTGATTTCAATTTTCTCCTCCCGTTGTCTCCTGACTTGGCAGGACGCGAAACTAACGCTCCTGCAAACTACTTTCCGTTGGTCTCTCGATGGGTATATCTACCCTCGAAACGGATTGTCACTAGCCTGATACCGTAGGATTGCCAGCAATGGCTTAGACGGAACTGCGTCAATCCGCAACTCCATCAATGCGAGTAAAACGAGACATCTTGTCGTGTAGATGGCTATGAATGGGTCAATCAATCCGGGGTTGGCGTAGGAGACACAGTGGATGTGGGTGTCGGAGTGGATGTAGGCGGAGCGGCTGGTCTCGCTGTGGGAGTCGATGTAGACGGGACTCTTGCGACCGGCGCCTGATTGGGCTGAACGGCCGTAGGTTGAATGACCGCCGTAGTTGGGGCGGGTGATGCGATGATGTTAGGCACGACCGGTTCAGGGTCGTCACAGGCTATGATCGCAGCTGCCAATAGCACCAGGATCATCGTGACATACCTAATTGGTAGTCCCAGATTCAAAACTCTTGTTGCGCCTTCAACCATTACTGTTGACGTACCCTTATGAATTTAGCGGCAGATCAGCATCCACCATGCACGGACCCACGGGCACGGTAGCGTGACAGGCTTGGTGACAACGAAGCTAGCTTGGACACTGGCGCGTTTCATTTTGTTACAGCGAGCCTGAGCCACATCCTAGTCACAATGCAGACCCACCACCGATTATCCGCCTTCGACTCACTCCTTCTCTCGCAACTCCCGCCGTATGTCGGAAAGCGGCTCGTTTTTACGGAACACAATCATTAAGAACTCGCATAGGCACCTCCACCAGACAAACGAAACTACGGCCACCAAAATGGAGACAGGGAAGCCCAAGCCTCCCCGCAACTCGCTGAGTGCTGCCCAACTGCCGAAAAGCGTAAAGACTATGGCCAGATTTCCGATCCACCAAACTACCTGAATGATCCTGAATGAGAATGGGGAGGATCATTCGGCGAAATGTGATAAAGTCGTTCATCTTTGGCGTGAACCTATAGAACCGGCATGTGGCGTACCCTGCGTGATGCAGTCAGGGCCTAGCCAGCAGATGTAGCCCTGAAACGTCAGCGGTCTTGAGCCCCTACCGGTCGCTGCTAAACAACTGAGAGAAGTCAGCTTCGGCGAAGCGATCAATAACTCTGGAGAGTTTACCGATGAGCTGGTACAAGGCGAACGCGACGACCACGACGGGCACTGCGACCGCCATGGAATCCAACAAGGGTCCAAGAGCCTGCAAAAGGCTGATGATGTTATCCACAGAGATACCTCTAAGACGCTTGAGTATTGAAGCTAGTCTTGTTGACTTCCCCGCGAATAGCTACTGGACTAGGCGTAGGATAGGGGCCTTAAAGTGATCGACTTGGCCCGATAGCACAAGTTTGGGAGCTATTGGGCGAGATCGCCCGCGCCTGGGCCGGGCTTCAGATCAATGGAATGGGGGACCGTAGAGGCTACGGATCTTCTAATTGGGGGCTGCCACTCGACACCGACGGCAGGCGATCCAGGAAGCACACCCTGACGGAACCGTCCAGGAAGGTTCCGCTGTCGTCCC
>JAGWBK010000032.1 GCA_021295915.1 Dehalococcoidia bacterium | reverse complement strand
GTGTATGCTGCCATGGTCAGGCTGATGCTACGCCGACTGGCTGTCCCTACCTGAAATGACTTCTCAGACACCCTCTAAGCTCTATGGCGCGAGGTATTCGGAAGACTCGCCTGTGACGCTGTCTGATGTGCCTGACGCGTTCATCCGTCAGGCGGATTTCGACTCCGTCGTGGTCGGTGTAGGTCTCGATAGTTCTGGCAACCTTTGGTAGACGTGGTCGTCAGCTAGAGATCGACAGCGATCCTTAGGCGCTTGTTGATGCGGCCCTTGGACTCGTGGCCGACGACGTGGATCCGGCCCACCTCACGGGTGTTGGCGACGTGTGTGCCGCCGTCGGCCTGTAGATCGAGACCTTCTATATCTATGATGCGCACCTCTGCGATCTGCGGAGGCAGCAGGTTGATCTTGGTGCGAATAAGATCCGGGATCTGAAATGCCTCCTCACGTGGGAGCACGCTGACGTGGACGTCGCGCTCGGCGGCAACCTCGCCGTTGATCAGCTCCTCGACGTGCTCGGCGAAGTCCGACGACATGCTTTCGAGCTCGAAGTCCATCCTGGCCTTGAGCGGCTCCATGTTCCCGCCGGTGACCTGCGCACCGTAGTCGCGCCAGACGACTCCGCACAGTATGTGAAGCGCGGTGTGGGTTCGCATGAGCTGGTACCGGCGGTCCCAGTCGACCGCACCGCTGATCTTCGTGCCGACCTCAGGGCGGGCGTCGCCGTCGATCTCGTGGACGTACTGCCCCGAGTTGCGCCGGATGCGCTTGACGGCGTAGTCCACGCCGTCGGCGGTCAGCGTCCCCGAGTCCGCGGGCTGTCCACCACCGCCAGGGTAGAACGCCGTGCGGTCGAGTACGACGCCCCTGTTGGTGACCGCGGTCACAGTGCCGTCAAAGGTCTTCAGATAGCTGTCTTGGTAGCAGAGGATGTCGGTCATGTCATGGGTTCCGTTGTTGGTTCAGGTAGTCTTTTGCGATACAGATAAATCTTCCACGACAGCATAAGCATAAGCGGCGTCGATAAGGGCAGGATGATGACCGTTGGTCAAAGAGTCATCGTCCTGCCAATTTAGTCGACTAGGCTGAACAGCAGGTATGGTGG
This sequence comes from Dehalococcoidia bacterium, assembly GCA_021295915.1. Taxonomy (NCBI): domain Bacteria; kingdom Bacillati; phylum Chloroflexota; class Dehalococcoidia; species Dehalococcoidia bacterium. The sequence goes on along the minus strand of JAGWBK010000032.1, from coordinate 15,639 downwards.
CCCGAACTCGTCTGGAGAGACCCGTTCGAGTGATCGGGAGACTGGATTGACCTTGTATCCCAAGTTCTCCAGCAACTCGTATCCGAGCAGTGGAATTGGTGCAGGTGTGACCATAGCGACGAATCCACGTCCATCAATCACCCCAGTGATTCCATATGCCTGTAGCTCCACGACTCCGACAGCGGTCCGAACTTGGAGCATGCCATTCCGGGGGATAGGCTCAAGGCCGAGTTGGTCTATCTCGCTCTGCGGAAGACCTATGTGAGTCGCTCCAGTATCGACGAGGAATTCGTACTCTCGGGTGGAGTCGGCTCCAATTATTATTGCGGTGGCGTATGTCCGCCCCATACTTGCCTCTCTTGGTTGGGCGATCCCGGCGATGCTTGCTAAAAGGAGGTCACCCTCGCCCTCCTAATTGTATGTTAATTATGCGGCGGCTCGTTGGTGAAAATGAGGCTGCCGGCGGCCATGAACATGCCGCCCACGCCCTGGCAGAAGGACGTCTTTACCCCCTCCACCTGGTGCGCGGCTTCGCCCCTGACCTGCCGTACTGACTCCTGCATCGCGAACATGCCGTACATGCCGGTGTGCGTGTAGGACAGACCGCCGCCGTTCGTGTTCAGCGGCAGCTTGCCGCCCGGCGAGGTGTTGCCCTCCTCGATGAACGCTCCGGCCTCGCCGCGTCCCACGAATCCGAGGTCTTCGAGTCCGTAGATCGGCAGGTGCACGAACGCGTCGTAAATCTGGATGTGGTCGATGTCGTCGTGTGACACGCCCGCCTCCTCGAATGCCTTCGAGCTGGAGGTCTTGAATGCCGCCGAGGATGTCATGTCGTACATCTGGCTGACGACCGGCGTCTCCACCGACTCGCCCGTGCCGAGTATGTACACCGGCTTGGTGGGGAAGTCGTCCACCCTGTCCGCACTGGTAACGATGAACGCGCCGCCGCCGTCGGTGACAGGGCAGCACATGAACAGGCGGTACGGGTAGCAGATCATGCGGCTGTTGAGGACTTCGTCGACGGTGACGAGGTCGCGGAACATGGCGCGCGGCACCTTGGTCGACCACTTACGCTGGGCGACTGCGACCGACGCTAGCTGCTCGATCGTCGTTCCTGTCTCCTTCATATAGCGCAGCACGCCCATGCCGAACTGCGTGGTTGGGCCGAGCACGCCGTAGATCGACTCGAACTGACCGGGGTACGAGCCATCGTAGGTCGGACCGGCGGGGCCTGCGGCAGTCCCTATGCGCATCCCGCCGACACCGACGCGGCTACGTCCACTCTGTCCCATGCAGCACAGGATGGTGGTCGCGAGCCCCGAGACTATCGCCGCCGCTGCGTGTCGCATGTGTATGAGGAACGACGTGCCGCCGACCGAGGTGTTGTCCACCCACTTCGGCACGATGCCGAGGTTGTGGGCGAGCGTCGCCGGATTCATGGTGGAGGAGATGCCGTCGATCTGGTCCTTCTCGATGCCGGCGTCCCGCATGGCGTTGACAGCGGCGTCGATGTGCAGCTCGGTCTCGGACATGTCGGGAATGACGCCGAGCTGTGTTGTCTCGGAGGCACCGACTATGGCCGTCTTGTATCTGAGTGACATTTTCGTAAGGCTCCTGTTCTATCCGTCATTGGCATGAGCATTCCCTCTCCCTTGATGGGAGAGGGCCAGGGTGAGGGTGAAGCCAGAGTCGGCTAAGCCGGCTCCCAGTTCGGGATGGCTATCTCGTCGGTGGCGTCGGTGAAGACGACCTTCAGCGGCATGTCCAGGACGAGGTTCTCCGGCGTGTTCTCGATGCCGACGATGTTGCCCATCATGCGCGGGCCCTCTTCGAGCTGGATGATCGCGATTGCGTAGGGCGCATCGGTCTCGAATCCAGGCGCCGGCCGGTGGTTGATCATGTACGTGAACAGCTTCCCGCGTCCTGATGCCTGGAACCACTCAACCTGGTCGGACATGCAACCGGGCAGGGGACACCTGAGCCTTGGATAGAAGAACGCCTCGGCGCAATGGATGCAGCGCTGGATCCAGAGCTCGTGCTCCTTGGCCTTGCGCCAGAAGAATTCGGTCTCCGGAACGGGGACCGGAATGGGCTTTCTGTACTCCGGCTGGGTCATAGTCGTGTGCCTCCCGATGTACCTGGATTAAACGTGGCGCCATTGTATGGCGGCGAAGGTTGAGACAGCAACGCGTCCCTACGCCAGCTCCCAGTCTCTTAGCACTGCGTGGGCGGCGTTGTGGCCTGGGGCCCCGGTGACCTCGCCGCCTGGGTGTGTCCCGGCTCCGCACAGGTAGAGGTTGTCCACCGGCGTCCGGTATCCCGACATCAGCGAGTTGGGCCTGTTGGCGAGCATCTGCGCCGTGGTGATGTCCAGGTGGCGGATGTTGCCGTCGGTCAACCCGACACGCTCCTCCAGTTCCTGCGGAGTGAACAGCTCCCAGTCGCGAACTGACTGCCGGAAGCCGGGCGCGTACTCTGAGATCTTGTCTATCAGGTCCTCGCCAGCCTGCTCGCGGTAGTTGTCCCACGATTCGCCGTACGGCCTGACCGGTGCGTACAGCACCCAGATCGACATCACGTGCTTGCCCTCAGGCGTCAGCGTCTTGTCCAGCACCGACGGTATCTGGATGTGCATGACCGGAGCCGTCGACGGCCGACCGGCGCGCGCGTCGTCCGCGCTCTGCTGGAAGTACTCGACCGACGGGCAGATGCGTACCTGCACGAGGTAGTTCTCGTCGTACCTGTCGCCGAGATAGCCCGTGAAGTCCGGCAGCTCGTCCAGCGCGGCGTGGAACTTCAGGTACGAGACTTCCGTCTTGAGCCTGCGGACGCCGTTGACCAGGTCGGATGACAGATCCCCTTCATCTATTAGAGACAGGAATGTGCGCTTGGGGTCGGCGTTGGAGAGCACGACATCGGCCTCGATGATCTCGCCGTCCGTCAGCCTGACGCCAACGGCACGCCCGTTCCTGACCACGATCCGGTCGACGGGAACGTTGGTGCGGATCTCCGCGCCGAGCGACTCGGCAGCCCTGGCCATCGCCTGGGTGATGCCGCCCATGCCTCCGTGCGGAATGCCGAAGTTGCGGTCCTCGGTGAACATGTCGGTGTCGTTGTATGCCACCGACATGATTGAGCCCGGCGCGCGAGTGTCCTGCGCGTCCTCGGCGTCGATGAACACCGCTCGGACCTCGGGAGACTCGAAGTGCTCCTCGACGAGGTCCTTCATGTTACCGGTGAGCAGCCGGTCCCAGACGGCCTCATCGGCAGTGCCCTGGACGTCCGCAGCCACCTGCGCGAGTGTGGGTGGCTCTTCGAGGAAGTAGCGGTGAATAATGGTCGCGGCGCGCGTCATGAACTGTTGGAACCTGTGGTAGCCGTCTATGTCAGACGGCGAGAGGCGCGCAAGCTCATCCACGTTTCTCTTCTCGTCATGCCAGCGCAGCATGTATTTGCCGTTCGGGAACGGCTGGAAGCGGTACGGGTCGACCGGATGAATGTCGAGTCCATGCTTCCTGAGCTCGAGGTCGTCAATCACCTTGTCCTGCAGCATGTGGCAGATGTACGAGCACGACGAGACACGGAAGTCCGGGAACAGCTCCTCAGTGATGCACGCGCCGCCAACGAAGTCGCGACGTTCGAGCACGAGGACTCTCGCGCCCTGGCGTGCCAGGTAGTTGGCCGCCACGAGTCCGTTATGTCCAGCGCCGACGATAATGGCCGAGTAGGTCAAAGCAAAGCTCCTTCAAGGTGTGTAACGCGACTCAGTTTAACCCATACAGAGGAGTGTGGAATGGTCGGAGATAGGGTGTATTGGGGCCCTCCAGTGAGTCTCATCCCACGCGTTGCCTTCTGTGGTACAATCCACCCACCTCTCTTTCCCTCTAAGATTGCTTCATGGGGCTGGAGCGTATTAGACGCCCGGGTGAATCAATGAACTCGTCCAACTACGACATCGCTATCATCGGCGCTGGAATTATCGGGCTCGCTACGGCGATGCGTCTGACCCAGGAGCACCCCGACAAGAAGGTCGTGGTCATCGAGAAAGAGTCCGCGATTGCCCAGCACCAGACCGGACATAACTCCGGTGTGATCCACGCTGGCATCTACTACGCCCCCGGCTCACAGAAGGCGAACTTCTGTTCCACCGGCGGACGACTGCTGCGCGACTTCTGCGACGAGCGCGACATCGAGTACGAGATGTGCGGCAAGCTGATCGTGGCGATCGAAGACTCTGAGGTGCCCGGACTCGAAGAGCTGTTCCGGCGCGGCACGGAGAACGGAGCCGAGGGACTCGAGCTCATCGGCCCCGAGGAGCTGCGAGAGCACGAGCCTCATGTCGCGGGTGTGAAGGCGATCTGGTCTCCTAACACCGGCATTATTGACTTCACCAAGGTGTCGCAGGCGTACTCGACAGAGATGCGCGAGGGCGGGGGAGACCTGGTCACCAACGCCGAGGTGCGCTCCATCTCAAGGAGCAATGGCAGTATCCACCTCGAGACGACCGCCGGTGATATGACCGCAAAGAGCATCATCAACTGCGCCGGGCTGCACGCGGACAAAGTCGCGGGGCTGATGGGCGTCGATATTGGTGTGAAAATCATCCCGTTCAGGGGCGAGTACTTCTCGATCAGGCCGGAGCGTGCCAGCCTCGTTAAGGGGCTGATCTACCCTGTGCCGGATCCCACCCTGCCGTTCCTTGGAGTCCACTTCACCAAGCGGATCAACGGATCGGTCGAGGCTGGGCCGAACGCGGTTCTCGCACTGAAGCGCGAGGGCTACTCGAAGACCAGCTTCGCTATGGGCGACGCGCTCGGCACGCTGACCTACCCCGGCTTCTGGAAGATGAGCGCCAAGTACTGGCAGACGGGCTTCAACGAGCAGTACCGCTCCATGGTGAAGTCGGTGTTCGTGAAGTCGCTGCAGACGCTGGTTCCGGAGATACAGGGGGAGGATCTCTACCAGCCTGGCGCTGGTGTGCGGGCGCAGGCGGTCGACCGCAACGGCGGGCTGCTGCAGGACTTCAGCATCGCCGAGACCGAAGGCGCGATACACGTACTGAACGCGCCGTCGCCGGGCGCGACGTCGTCTCTGTCGATCAGCCGGTACATCGTAGACATCGCCAAAGAGTCCTTCGGACTGGACGAATAGGGAGATCTTTGTAGGATCCCCTTTGAGGAATCTGAAAGGGCAGGTAATTCTGCACACAACCACGAATACCAACCAATAGGCCCCCTCTCCCTTGATGGGAGAGGGTTGGGGTGAGGGTGAAAGGGTTTGCTCACAAAGTAGGTGGGCGCCACCCACGCCCCTCTGGATCCCCGCTTTCGCGGGAATGACGGTAGAGCCTGCAGCCTGGGCTTCTATCACCTGAGACAGCACGTTAATAGCTTGGAGGTTTAGACGTTGAAGCTCTGTTACGCATTTCGCCGTGGCACTTTCTACCCGTTCATAGCCGGGGCCGCGTGGAACATTCCGGAAGACCCCAAGACTCGTACCGAGTACCTGGGCAAGGTCAACGACATGGGCTTCGACGGCATCGAGCTTGGCTTCGAGGCCTTCGGCGGATTCGAGGCGACCAAGGAGACGGCAAAGGAGTTCCAGTCTGTACTCTCAGACGCCGGCACACCATGCGTCGCGATACGAGCGGGTGGGGGACTGGCCCAGCCCAACGTTGCTGCCGATAACCGCAAGCGGCTGGAGAAGGCCGTAGAGGTTGCGGGCTGGATTGGTGTTGGAGTCGTCAACACCGCGCTGGGCACGCCTCCGCGCGATGCCACCCTGGACACCGGCCCCAGCGGCGAGCCCTCTTCCCACGGCTCCAGCGCGCTGGCCACGGCTGACGACTACGTACAGACGGCGAAGGCGCTGCGTGAAGTCGGAAAGCGCGCCGGCGACATCGGCGCAGACATCACGATAGAGGTGCACCAGCACTCGATCGCCGATAACTCCTGGTCCACGCTGCACCTGCTCGAGCTGACCGACAGCCCCCACGTCCACGCGAACCCCGACCTCGGCAACGTGCTGTGGACGTATGAAGAGCCTGAGGAGTCTACAGAGGAGTGCATCGTCGCACTCGCGTCTCACTCCAAGTACTGGCACTGCAAGAGCCTCCAGAGGGTGCACATCCCCGAGCTCAATCACTCGTATTTCATCAGGACCGCGCTGCCCGACGGCGACATAGACTACCGCTTCGCGCTGTCCGCGATGCACGAGGCCGGCTACGATGGCTACTTCGCCCTTGAGGGCACAAACACCGGCGACCAGCTGCACAAAGACAAGCGGTCGGTGGACTACGTAAGGGAGATACTGGCGGAGCTGGAGGACTGATAACGCCAGACTATGTGAAACTTGACACAATATTAGAGGTTTACCTAGAATCGGTTGAATAGGCAGCATCGCTCGCCTGCCCGAATGTGAGGCTGGGAATGGAGCTGAACGTTTCACAGTTGCTGATGGAACCGAGCGGCTCCAGCCGCGAGTACCAGTTAGACGACCCACTCCTCTTACCCGAAAGACATGATTATGTCAGGGTGTTTGGAACGGTCGGCATGATGAGGACAAATAAGAGCATCTGGGTGAGCGCTGCGCTGCATTCGGCGCTGGAGTCCGAGTGCGGTCGCTGCCTGACTCAATACAGTCATCCGATACAGTTTCAGCTCGAAGAGGAGTACATCCCCTCTCTCAACCCGCTGACTGGAGCGTGGGTTACCCCGCCTTCCGATGGCAGTGACTACTACCTGATAGACGAAAACCACATTCTCGATCTGACAGACCCCGTCACAGAGTACGTCATGATGGAAGACCCCATGAAGCCATTATGCAAGCCCAACTGCGCTGGATTGTGCGCGGGCTGCGGCTCGGACCTGAACCACAAGCAGTGCGACTGTGAAGTGGCGAGGGACGCGCGCTGGGGGCCCCTTCTTGAGTTGATGTCCGGCGCGGCTGAGACTGACTAGAGCCAACGCGAGGAACTGAAATGCCACCTCTTCCGAAAAAAAAGCACTCGAGGAAACGCAAGGGCGGAAGGTCCGCGCACCACGCGCTCAGCAGACCGTCGCTGTCCAGGTGCCCCCAGTGCCAGCGAGCCAGGATGCCCCACCGCGTGTGTGCTCACTGCGGCTACTACAATGGGCGCGAAGTGATCGTTTCGGACTCCGAGCTCGTCTAACCGGCGGCAGACCCCACCGGTTGAACTCATGAGTCGCACGACGCCCGAGGGAGATGACCCCATGACCCTTACATTCAAGACCGAAGCTCAGGGCCCCGAAGTCGCATACCTGTTCCCGGGACAGGGCGCACAGGCAGTCGGCATGGGCAAGGAGCTTTACGAAAGCTCGCCCGCCGCACGGGACGTGTTCGACGAGATAGATGACGCGCTCGGACGGTCGCTCACCAACGTGATGTTCGAAGGGCCTGAAGACGACCTCAAAGAGACGATCAACGCGCAGCCCGGCATCATGGCCGTTAGCCTGGCCTGTGTGAAGGCGATGGAAAACGAGCTCGGCACCGATGAGATGCCTCAGCCCATCGTCATGGCCGGCCACAGCCTGGGCGAGTACACAGCCCTTGCCGTTGGCGGCGTGCTGTCCGTGGACCAGACGGCCCTGCTCGTGCAGGAGCGCGGAAGGCTCATGCAGGAAGCATGCGACCAGAACCCCGGCACCATGGCGGCCGTCATCGGACTCGACCGAGTCGCGCTGCAGGAGGTTGCCCGGGAGACCGGCGTGTGGATCTCCAACGTCAACACCGGCGACCAGATCGTCATCAGCGGCGATCGCATGGCAGTCGCAAGAGCGATGGACCTGTGCGACGCGCGTGGAGCCAAGAAGGTGATAGCCCTCCGAGTAGGGGGCGCGTTCCACTCCGGGCTCATGGAGCCCGCTCGTGCCGGCCTGAAGGAAGCCGTCGAGGAATTGGACTTCAACGACTCCCGTGTCCCGATAGTCGCCAACTGCACCGGCACGCCGATGACCAAGGCCGACGACATCAAGCAGGAGCTGCTTTCGCAGATCTGCAGCACCGTCCAGTGGAAAGACACCATCGACTATATGGTAGGCTCCGGCGTTGACAGATTCCTTGAGATAGGCCCCGGACGCGCGCTGAGCGGCATGGTCAAGCGCATCAATCGCAGGGCAAACATCTCGAACGTCACGGACTTCGACTCGATTCTCAGCCTTCGCATCTAGGGATCCAATGCAGGCAACGGCCAGAAAGAGCGCGTCCCGTACTCAAACAGGTGGCGCAGCCAGTACAAGGCGCAGGACGCGCGTCGCCGCGTTCCAGACGCTTTGCGAGATTGACGTGGTCGACCACAGCCTCGACGACGTGCTGGATCACGTGACGAACTCCCACAAGCTATCGAAGTCGGCCACCGACTTTCTCGTCGTCCTTACTACGGGCGTCCTTGAAAACATCCAGCGAATAGATAAGATAATCACCGAGTTCGCCCCAAGCTGGCCGATCTCTCAGATGGCGGTCACCGACCGGAACCTGCTGAGAATGGCGATCTACGAAATGGCGATGCTCGACGAGACACCACCCAAGGTGGCCATCAACGAGGCCGTCGAAGTGGCCAAGGTATTTGGGTCCGAAAGCTCTCCCAGGTTCGTGAACGGCGTCCTGGGCTCGGTCATGGAGACCCAGCTAGCAGAAAAGTAATTCCCACCGGAGGTATGGCATTGGCAAGCCTGATGGAGAGAGTGCAGGAAGTAGTCGCTGAGAAGCTCAGCGTGGATGAGTCCGAGGTGATAGCTGACGCTTCGTTTACCGAGGACCTCAACGCGGACTCTCTTGACCTTGTCGAGCTGATCATGGCGTTCGAGGAGGAGTTCTCCACCGACGACGTCACACTGGAGATTTCAGACGAGGACGCAGAGGGCATTCAGACCGTACAGCAGGCGGTCGACTACCTCCTTGCGAACGGGATCGAAGAGTAGGCTGGCGTATTGCCCCCTCCCTCAGTCCTGATGGTTACAATCGCCCCCTCTCCCTTGATGGGAGAGGGCTGGGGTGAGGTTGATACGGGCCTTTCCCCCTCATCCCCGGATCAAGTCCGGGACAGGCTCTAACCTTCTCCCGCCAGGGGAGAAGGGACTGTAGGTCTGCACATCTCCCTTGATGGGGAGATCACAATCGACTGGTTTCATTCAGGCAGGTCATTATGACCTGCCTGTTCACTGTCTGGACAATCGGAGCGCACGCTGAGCAGAGACAACGTATTCATCACGGGCTTCTCAGGGACCGGCAAGACGACGACCGGGCATGAGGTCGCGCGTCTGCTCGGCTGGAAGTTCGTCGACACCGACGACGTGATCGTCGAATCGACAGGCATGGCCATCGAGGACATCTTCGCCCGGTACGGCGAGGACGAGTTCCGGCGCATCGAGCGCGAGACGCTGGCGTCGGTCGCACGCGCTCACCAGCAGGTGGTCTCCACCGGCGGCGGCATAATTATGGACGAGCGAAACCGCGCCGTGATGGACGACTACGGGGTCGTCGTCCTGCTCGAGGCACGCCCCGAGACGCTTATCGCGCGACTCAGGAAGCAGGAGGCCGATGAGGGGGACGATCTCATCGCCAGGCCCATGCTCGAGGCTGACGATCTCACCGAGCGCATCTATTCCTTGAAGGCCCAGCGACAGTTCAACTATACTCGCGCCCATTGGACGGTGCATACGGACTTCCTCTCGCCCACCCAGGCTGCTGAGGAGGTCATTCGGGGATTCAACATGGTCAGGGCCTCCCTCCCACCGGGGGCGCTTGCGGCTCCCTCAACAGGAGAGGGCAGAGGCGAGGGTGAGTAGATGAACGATCCTGAACTGGCGGCCGAGGTACGAACGTCGGCAGGAGACTACCCGCTGTGGGTCGGCTGGCAGATCATCGACGAGGTCGGCGAACGCATTCGCCGCATCATGGACCCCGGCGTCGCGTACATCATCACCGACGAGGGTGTGTACCAGCAGGCCAGGCGCGCTCAGAACTCGCTCGAAATGTCCGGCATAGCCGCGCACCTATTCGTGATGCCCGCGGGCGAGCAGAACAAGACCCTCGCGACCGCGCAGCACATCTACACGTGGCTCGCTGAGCTCAAGGCCGAGCGCGGCCACCTGATCCTCGCGGTCGGTGGCGGAGTCGTAGGTGACCTCGCCGGGTTCGTCGCCGCGACTTATTTGCGAGGCCTGCCGTTTGCGCAGGTGCCGACCAGCCTGCTCGCGATGATGGACGCTGCGATCGGCGGCAAGACGGCCGTCGACCTGCCGCAGGGCAAGAACCTCGTCGGCGCGTTCTACCAGCCCAAGTTCGTGCTGGCAGACGTGTCTGTCCTTCAGACGCTGCCCGAGAGGGAGCTGCGGTCCGGCTGGGCAGAGGCCATCAAGCACGGCCTGATAATGGACGACGACCTCCTGTCCACGTTCGAGAGCCAGACCGACGCGATCCAGTCGCTCGAGCCCGAGATTGCCACTGACGTGATCAGGCGCAGCATGGCGATCAAGGCCAACGTAGTGTCGCAGGACGAGCGTGAGACGCTCGGCATCCGGGTGCTGCTTAACTACGGCCACACAATCGGACACGGCATCGAGGCCGCTACCGGCTACGGTCAGTACCTGCATGGCGAGGCTGTCAGCATCGGCATGATGGGAGCGGCCAGGATCGGCAACGGCGTTGGCCTCATGTCCGACGCCGAGGTTGATCGACAGCAGTCGATACTAACGGCCTACGGCCTGCCCCTGGATGCCCCCACTGTTGACCCTGCCAGCGTCCTGGAGGCGATGCGCTCCGACAAGAAGGTCGCGAGCGGCAACATCAGGTGGGTGCTGCTCGAAGGCATCGGCAACGCCACAACTCGTAACGACGTACCTACGGAGCTGGTTGAAGACGTCCTAAGCGGCCTGATGAGCTGACCTGAATACCGCTGACTGGGGTATGTGAGCTTAACCTTTCGGCATCAAACTCAATCAACTGACCCCCTCTCCCTCAGGGAGAGGGCTGGGGTGAGGGTGAAAGGTACGAGAACTACCCCTCTCAGCCCGGACACCGGGAGGGCCGTTGGAGGAGTATCTCAGCTGGCTGATAATCGTCCTCGTGGGCGTCGGCGCCGGGGCGTACGGAGTTCTGGTCGGTGCCGGCGGTGGCTTCATACTGAGTCCTGTCCTCCTCCTGCTGGCGGTCTCTGACCCGAAAGACGTGCCCGGCACGGTCCTCGCAGCGATAGCGATCAACGGCGCCTTTGTGGCGTGGACGTACCGCAAGGTCGGGATCGTCGACTATCGAAGCGGACTGCTCTTCGCAGCCGCCGCCGTCCCAGGCGCGGTGATCGGCGCACTCGGTGTGAAGTTCGTCTCGACCGATATCCTCAGGATTGCGTTCGGCGTGCTTCTTGTGCTGCTTGCGATACAGTTGGCGGCCCGTCCCTGGCTACTACGGCTCTTCCAGTCAGACAGCCCGCGTCGCAGGTTCAATGCCACCGTGCGCAGCAGGCAAATCCGAACCAGCGACGGCCAGGAGTACAGATACGAGTTCAACGAGGCTCTGGCCACCGCGTTCAACGTAGTGCTTGGGTTCATCTCCAGCTTCTTCGGCATCGGAGGCGGGTTCCTGAGAACGCCCATACTGGTGCTTGCGTTCGGCTTCCCGGTCAGGGTAGCCGCGGCGTCATCGGTGTTCGCGCTGTCGATCTACGGCACCGTCGGAGCCATAACACACGCGGCGCTGGGGCACATAGAGATCTTCCCGCTGCTTCTGCTCTCGGGCGTCGGACTCGTAATTGGCGGCCAGATCGGAGCCAGGATCTCCGGCCGCGTGCGCGGAGTCTGGGTACTGGGGATGCTGATCGTCGTAGTGCTGCTGCTGGGCATACGCCTGATCTGGGAGGGCATGTCAGGCTGAGGCCGGAGCCACTCTTGATGGTAGGCGAAAGACGTTGACCAACCAGATACGTGCCCCTCTCCCTCTGGGCTGACAGGGGTAGGCATACTGACAGGTCGTTCGTCCTGAGCTTGTCGAAGGACACTCCCAGCCCCTAGATTGCCGACCGGCGAGCCACTTCGCGGGAATGACGGGTTTGTGAATACATACCCCCTCTCCCTTGACGGGAGAGGGCAGGGGTGAGGGTGAATACCCCGCAACCTATCGAGGCGTTATCTTCCCCTCAGCGTCAGCCGACAGCAGCGCCTCGTAGGAGTAGCCCCGACGCCTGACCTCGGCGCTCCCCCCCTCGTTGCGGTCGAGGATGGACAGCACCTTAACGACCTTGTATCCCGCAGCCTCGACAGCGTCGATCGCGTGGAACAGGCTGGAGCCGGTGGTACACGTGTCGTCGACAACCGCGACAGGCGAGCCCTTGCCGAGTCCGCTGGTCGGCCCCTCGATGGCGCGCTGTCCGCCGTGCCCCTTGGTCTCCTTACGGACAATCAGCCCTGGTACTGGATGTCCCTCGAGGTGGCTCACGACCGAGACCGCAGAGACGATCGGGTCGGCCCCCAACGTCGGCCCAGCGAGCGCCTGCGCCCCGGACTCCCTGATGATCGGCAGGAGCGCCTTGGCCACCGCGTAGCTGCCCTCCGGGTCAAGCGACAGGATGCGCCCATCGAAGTAGTACGAGCTAGTCCCACCCGCAGACAGCTTGAACTCGCCAAACGCGAGCGCACCCCTGTCGATAGCGATGTCCATGATTTCCTGGGCTAGAGAGTTGGTCATGTGGCCCCCGTACTCAGCTTGAAACTACGGTGCATAAGAAGAATAGCAATCACGCAAGATATCAAACGAACCATACGGTGACCCATACTACCGCTGAGAGCACCACTGAATAGCCGAAGCTGAGAGCCATCTTAGATCTCAAGTCACTGCTGGATGTATGTCCTGTTGCGTAAGGAGAGCTACCAACTCTACAGCGACCGCCAAGTCGTTTGATGAATATCCGCTGATGCCAGCGTGGGACCGGTCATCGTCAAAGGGTATGTGGCTGATGTTCAGAGCAACTCCAGTGTCTTCAGGCACAGCTCTCTTTACGGCACCGACATTCAGTGCCGCGAATCGGCCGTTTCGTGTAACCCTATATCCCTTTTCAGAAAACACCGCCCGAACTCTATCCACCGCCGAATCCAGTGTTGGCTCACCAAAGTACTCAAGCCAGTTTACGGAGAGATACTCTTCACTCGGTCTTGGCATGAAGGCGGAAGACATCGGTATTCCGTTATCGACGGTTGATGGCTTGCAGTATCGGGAGACGTGATCTTCGTCGGGCAACGATGGGTTGGTCATATAAGCCTTATGCCCACAGTGAAGGGCTCCACTGCTGACAGCGTTCCTTCCCTTGGCAGGGTCCCGTTGACACTCCAACGGTCAGTTTCGGGCTGATGTGGACCGGAGATCGCTGCAAATCGAATCAGGCCCGAGGTCAGGAACACCATTGCCAGGACTCCGTTGTCTGGGACGCGCCATTCGATCTGGATAAGTCCGTCCGGCGTGACACCTATCCGCGGGTCCAGTAGATTTCGTTCACTCATGATGAACAGTGCCATCGCACGCAGTGATTCAATCTCGATGCGTGGCTCATCAGGATCGTCATCAGCCAGGCTGCACAGATAGACCAGCCGATCAGCAACTACATCCAGTCCGAACAGCCGCAGCACTGCAATGATCTCTTCGCGCGTAGCTGCGTCTACGATCTGGGGACGCCATGGTGGACGGTGGGCACTCTTGACATGAATGGTAGTGGACCGCACTAGCGACCCGCGAGCGGTAGACACACTCGTCCTGCCAGACCTATCTCCGATCAGAGCCAAGTAGTCTGCGATCACATCCCACACCTCTGGGCGGTGATCCTGTCCTCCTGTAAAGGAGGCTGACCCTGGTCGGACGTAGCTGAATGCACCTTCGTCTGAACTTTGGTTCAACGACATGTACGGACGGTCATGCCGAGTGCTGGTGAACGTCATTCCTGTGGGTGAAGTCAACATGCCTGAAGTAGTGGTGTCCGTAGCTGGTGAACGCGCATTCATATCTGAGACTGTCTCAATAGCTTGTCGAGCGCCGAAATCACAAAGCACTGTCTTTGCGACCATCGGTTGATCGCTTCGCTCAGACCGTCCGCATTGAGTGGTCCGGCGTGGTGTATGTTTACACTAGCAATTACTGCACTTTCACGGTCACTACTATCGGAATCCTGGACCCACCCCTCGCGTAGTGACAGATTACACGTCGCACCACCAGCATCCATGACGAAATTAGGCTCCAACCCTATGATCTCAGGTTGATCTTCAAACCATGCACCAAGCTTCAGAAACCGTTGAGTTAGCCACTTTGCAGGTTGGTCTTGCTTTAGCGAGGCGACACAGTTTAGGCCGAGGCTTCGGTAAGGGACGTGTGGGAGTTTCGACAGGTAAGCACGAACCAGCTCATAGACGTGGTAGTTGTCCCTAAACAGAGATTCACATGTTTCGGTGACTGTGAGATTCGACTGATCCACCGTCCATTGAATTCCATTGTCGTACTGCACTATTGACACTGGCGGCGTTGTGACTGCTTCGGTAACCATCCAGTCAGATGGTACGATCTCCCTCGACACCAAAAAGTCAGGGTTGAGAATCGAGGGGTTATGAAACTCTGCTGTAACGACTACGCTCACTGAGTGAAGTCGGTAAGGAGTCTGCTGCAATAGCGCCTCCAATGTCTTCTATACACGCTCGCGACGCGCCAGATTCGGAATGTGACTCCAGAGCGAGAATTGGCGTGTATCCTATTGTACACAGCCTAAGGACTGCAACCCACAATCTGAGCGTGGGAGGATCACTGAAGCGGCGCGTAGCCAGATGCAAATCGCGGGGCCCTTTCCTCGGATAAACACCAAGCGTCCAGGCAAATCCGGTGCAGGTGGAGATCACCGGCACCATAGCAAATATCCCACTGGAGAAAAACAAATGCCCGAAAAGAAGAGCGTACTCATAACCGGAGCAGCGGGGCTGATTGGTGGCCTGCTCCAGAATGGACTGAAGGACTCGCACAACGTGACCGGCGTGGACATCAGGCCGGTGGAAGGCTTCACCAGTCTGGTGGCCGACACGTCTGACCTCGACGCTGTGCTGCCTGCATACGAGGGTGTGGACACTGTCGTAGATCTCGCCAGCGTGCCGGACCAGGACAGCCCGTGGGACGTCGTATACAAGAACAACCTGTCCTCGACTTACAACGCGCTGGAGGCCGCGCGGCGGGCCGGGGCGAAGCGGGTCATCTTCGCCAGCTCCAATCACGCGACCGGCAACTACGAGGAGGACGAGCCCTACGCCTCCATCGTCGCTGGAAACTACGACGGGCTGGACCCGGCCACCTTCCCACGCGTCACGGTGGACATGCCGATACGACCGGACGGGCCGTACGGCATAGGCAAGGCATTCGGAGAGGCGGCAGGACGGTACTACTCCGACCACTTCGGGCTGTCGGTGATCTGCCTGCGCATCGGGACCCTGAACCGTGAGGGCAGGTCGATGGCTGTGAGACAGTTCGCCACCCTGCTGTCGCACCGCGACCTCGTACAGCTTGTGCGCAGGAGCATCGACGCGCCGGACTCGGTCAGGTTCGCGATCTTCTACGGCGTCTCCAACAACACCTGGCGCTTCTGGGACATCTCGAACTCGCGCG
>JAGWBK010000031.1:19691-42712 GCA_021295915.1 Dehalococcoidia bacterium | reverse complement strand
CAGAACCGACTGACAGAAGTGGAATCAGACCGGCAAGAATGAATGTCGCACAACCGGCAAGAATGGTTGACGCGGAACACCCTGATATGGGTCGGAAGACCTACGTCAAATGTTCTGGTGCTGGAGATGTGCAGCCCATGATCGGCGAGCGCGGACACGGGCGATGGGTGTACTATCCGTCGTGAACCGAAGAATAAGATCGCATGTGGAGATAGGCCACCAATGAAGCCCATCAAACTGATGATAGTTGACGACTACGACCCAATTCGGATGGGGCTGAAGTCTACAATTGAGTTCGAAGAGGACATCGACGTAGTTGGAGACTACAGGGATGGTGAGTCGGCCGTCTTGGACGCCGAAAGGACTATGCCAAACGTGGTGCTGATGGACGTCCGTATGCCCGGCATGGACGGAATAGAGGCATGTCGCCTGATACGGGACAGGGTGCCGGGCGTGAACGTGGTGATGCTAACATCGTTTGACGATGAGCAGGCTGCGACGGCTTCCATACTGGCAGGTGCCCACGGCTTTCTGCTCAAGAACGGTGGCCCCGGTGAACTGCTCCATGCGGTGCGGGCAGCCGCTAGAGGGGAGACCCTTCTTGACCCCGCCCTCACCGGGCGGGTTGTTGCAAACCTCAAGACACTGGCCATGGGAGAGCAGCTTTCCGAAAATCCCGGCCAGATGACACCTGCTGAATCACAACCGGATGTGCCATTGTCCAAAAGGGAGAGGGAAGTGCTCGCCATGCTGGTCGAGTTCCGGACGAATATAAAGATCGCCGAGGGTCTCTACATCAGTGAAAGCACCGTCAAGAACCACGTCAGCAACATCCTGAGAAAGCTGGGGGTGGACAGTCGCCACGAGGCAGCCGCATTCATGACACGACGACATCGCGACATGTCATTCTGACCAGAGTTGGCCCTCTCTCCCTTGTGTCGACGCAGGGATTGCCGACTCCGCCCATACTCACATGGGGTTGTAAAAGACCTTATGGTCAGGCGTTTGCAAACAGTTAGTTGAGTCCGTGCGTGGCAACAGTTAATACCATCACGTCCCGCCCGTCCCAGAAAGGATGGACCTTCAGAAGACACTCGTCATGAACGACTGCCCTGAGGGTGGCATCAAGGTTACGATATTCGTAACGCTGATTAACCGGATTCTTGGGCCCTGGCCTGGGAAACATACTTTAGAAAGTCTCTCAGTTCATACAGCCCCCTTGACCCCATAAGAACATATATTCTATCATGGCTCCCAACCATGACCCTATCTCAATACATCAGAGACAACACCAACGACGGCCACAACGTCGCACGCGTCCTCATCGACGTCATGGAAGGACGCCTCGACGGCACCAAGATCAGCCACAGGCTCACAGCCGCCAGACTGCTCACCATCTACGGACATGAGGACGCTGACGACTTCATCACCGACAACACGCCGGACGTCTCTGACGAGGAGTGGGGCGAAGTCGAGATTGACCCCGCTATCTCCTCCTACATCAAGCAGAGGTCCGATGGCGGACGCGAGATCTGCCAGTTCCTCATCGACGTTGTAAAGGGAGAGATCGAGGGCATCAACGTCGGACACCGCGTATGGGCAGCGAAAGAGCTCCTCAACCGCGCATACGGCAAGAGCCCCAGCAGGCCCCTGCCCAAGCCCCCAGGATCGAACTCGACGAGGCGTCAGCCTCGCAAGACACACCAGAGAGTCCCATCCACTCCCACACAGGCCGTCACACCCGCCCCCGCTGCGAACACAGCAGTCCTGGACGGACGTGAGCAGCAGCCGGACCAGGAGATCGATCCTCGCATCGACATCGCAAGGGATGTCGACTACTGGCTGGCCATATACGACACCCCCCGGTACGAGTTCATGGAAGAGTGCCAGCACCCGGACTTCGACGCATACACCGCCACCATAGACGAGGAGTACTTCCAGTCATTCACCGCCTGCAAGGACCCAGAGTGCGAGGTCCACGGCAGTCCCCCCCAAATCAACTGGGACCCCAACGCCCACCACTACTGACCCTCCTCTCCCTTGACGGACTGATAGAGGTAGGTAAGGGTGTGCAGACAAGCTCGAAACTCACTCAACTAACCCCCTCTCCCTTGACGGGAGAGGGTGAAAACCTCGCCCTGCGCATCTCCGCATCATCCAGAACCAATGGCCCCCTCTCCTGGGGGAGAGGGTTGGGGTCGTAGATGCGCCGTGGCGTGTGAGGGCGAAAGGTCCGACTCCAACCTACTGGACACCACCCACACATCTCTGGATTCCGGCCTTCTCCGGAATGACGATATGCGAATACCTACCCCTGTTAGTCGCCGCCTAATTACCTCACACAACACCCACCACGACCCCTTAGTTTGCATCGCAAACAAACTTCATGCATATTAGTTTGTGTCGCAAACTAACTGATGGGCGTAGGCCCGTCTGAACACAGGAAGGTGTGCCATGCAGAGATCGGACGGTGAGGCGACGGCGTTGACGCCGGAGGAGAGCTGGGGGGCGATTCAGGATACGATGGACAGGGTCAGGAGCTCGATGTACGTCGCTGGGTCGGCGACGATTCTGCTTCTCTGGGGAGCGATTACGTCGGTGGGTCTTCTCGTAATGTACTTCGCTGTGAATCAGGCACCTGGATTTATGGATAGCAGGCCCTGGACCTACGCGATTCTCTGGGGTTCCCTGTGCGCTGTGGGTATGGTGAGCAGCCCCATCATAGGGAACCGCGCCAGCAGTAAGGTCGCAGTCGGAGACGCGGCTCGTAACGCCGGCATCAGGGTGTTCCTGTTCTGGATGGCAATCGTGGCGGCTGCGTTCCTGCTCCCGCTGGCTGCGGGGTTGTGGAACGCGGAGAACGGCCACAACGTTACACGAGTCGCCATCGGGATAATCGCGCTGGGGTACGTCCTGTTCGGCATCATGCACCGTCCGGCGATCGCGGTCGTGGGCGTGGGTATCGCCGCGGCGTACTACATCCCCAGCTACCTTGCGGGCGATGCCGCCCTGCTAGTCACCGGAGTCGCCACGTTGGCGGTCATCCTACTGGGCTGGGCGTGGATTCGCAGGAGCGACGTGGCGTGATCGATGAAGAGGCCATAGTCCTCGACGAGACGATTCACCAGTCCACGCGGCTGCGAATCATGACGATGCTGGTGTCGCAGGCGGATGGGGACAGAGTCGCGTACGGCTTCATCCAGAAGACGCTGGGCCTGACCGGCGGCAACCTGACCACACACCTGCGAAAGCTGGAGGATGCGGAGTACCTGGCGACAGTCAAAGAGGAGTTAGGCGACTCCAGACCGCATACGTGGGTGGAGGCTACGCCCGAGGGTCGTCAGGCGTATGCGGAGTACCTGGCGAACCTGGAGAGGGTTCTGGGAGTAATGCGGGGATAGGTATTCGCAAATCGTCATTCCGGTGAAGGCCGGAACCCACGAAGTGGCTCGCCGCTCGGCAATCCAGTGGATGGGGATGTCCTTCGACAAGCTCAGGACGAACGGGGTGTGGGTTTACCAATCCTCTACATCGCCTAGATGTCCACTGGGGTAAGTGGATTCCCGCTTTCGCGGGAATGACGGGTGTTCAGGTAGCGATTGGGGAACTGCCAGGGCGAAGAATCTTTGTTGACCCGGCTGGCGCGGCGGGTGTAGTCTGATTCACTGTGACCTGCACTCCGTTTCTGCAATTCATCTTCAGCGCGCGGTAGACCTTGGACCAACGTACTCTGACTCCAGAGGATACCTCCGCGCCGTCGGAAGAGGTCACCAAGCCCTCGGTATTCTCCCCTCGCCGGTACGCGATGTTCGAATCGATGCAGTACCGCGACTTCCGCTGGATGGTCGCCGGTTCGTTCGTGTCGTTCCTGGCGATGAACATGCAGATGATCACGCGGGCATGGCTGGTACTGCGGCTCACGGACGACTCTCCGGTCGCGCTTGCGTGGGTCATGGCGAGCTTTTCGCTGCCGATGACTCTCGTGTCTCCGCTTGGCGGTGCGCTCGCAGACAGGCTTCCACGCAAGTACCTCGTAATCATTTCTCAGACTGGCAACGCGGTGATGACGATCATCATCGGGCTGCTGGACTTTACAGGGGCGGTGCAGTTCTGGCACGTGCTGGTGATCGGGTTCATCAACGGGTCGTTGATGACGTTCAACATGCCGAGCCGCCAGGCGATGCTGTCGGAGGTCGTTCCTGAAAAGAGCCTGATGAACGCCATCAGCCTGAACAACTCGGGAATGAACCTGACTCGCATCGTCGGGCCCGCCGTGGCGGGATTCATGATCGTGTTCGTCGGTACGCATGGGGTGTTCTTCACAGTGGGCGCGATCTACGTGTTCTCCGTGATATCCACAATGATGGTCGACGCCGGAAAGACGCCCGCATCGTCCTCCCGCAAGAGCGTGGGCGGTGACATCGTAGAGGGACTGAAGTACGCTTCCGGAGACCGCGCACGACTGGGCGTTATCATCCTGGTGCTGGTCACAACGCTGTTCGGATTCTCATACTACGCGCTGTTGCCGGCGTGGGCGCGGGAAGCGCTTAACGTAGGATCAGAAGACCTCGGCGGCCTGATGGGAATCATGGGCGTGGGCGCGCTGGTGGGAACGCTCGGCCTCGCCGCCGCTCCCAACGTGAAGCGCAGGGGGCTGTGGCTGATCGGGTCCGCCTTCCTGTGGGGCGTCTCCCTGGCGTTGTTCTCGCAGGTGACGAACTACGGGGTGTCGATACCGTTCCTGCTGGTCATCGGAGCGATCAGCTCGGTGTCGATGTCGCTGACGATGACCATGATGCAGGTGCTCGCCGCGCCGGAGATGCGTGGCCGCATGATGAGCATCGCGATGATGACGTTCGGTGCGATGCCTCTCAGCTCTGTGCCGTTCGGTCTGCTGGCGGAGTACACAGGCACACCTGACTCGCTGATGATAAGCGGTATTCTGCTGGCGGTCATCACGCTGCTCTTTGGGGTGTTCTATCCCGGGTTCAGACGCGTGGATTGATGCTGGTATAGAATCACTCATGCAGGGGAGAACTGCACGGGGAGGAGTGAATGTCGTTTCACCCTCACCCCCGGATCAAGTCCGGGGCAGGCTCTAACCCTCTCCCTGAGGGAGAGGGGATTTTCACTCCCTTACGAGGTGACCCGACGTGTCCAGCAGCGCAACCAAAGGTAAAGTCCAGACCGTGCTCGGGCCGGTGGAGCCGTCCGCCCTCGGGCCGACGACCACTCACGAGCACCTGATCATCGACTTCAGCTTCATGTTCAGGGAGCCGGAGGGTGCAGAGGCGCAGAGGCTGGCGCACGAGGAGATCACCCTCGCAAATCGCGGCTGGATAGCCTACAACCACTACTCGAGCATGCCCAACCTGCTGCTGACCGACGTGGACACCGCCGTCGAAGAGGCGATAGCGTTCAAGGCCGCGGGCGGCGGGACGATAGTGGACGCAACGACAATCGGCATCGGCCGCGATCCCAATGGGCTTGCGCGTGTCGCGCGGGAGGCCGGGATCCATGTGGTCATGGGCGCCGGCTTCTACGTCGACGCCGTACATCCGCCAGGGATGGACTCACGCACCGAGGATGACTTGGTCAGACGGATCGTCGAGGACATCGAGAGCGGGGCCGTCGGGACCGGCGTGCGCGCAGGCATCATCGGCGAGGTCGGATGCACATGGCCCCTCACGGACAACGAGCGCAAGTCGCTGCGGGCGTCGGCGGTCGCACAGCAGGAGACCGGGGCAGCGATCCTAATCCACCCTGGCCGACACGAGACTGCGCCGATGCAGATCCTCGAGATACTGGACGAGGCCGGAGCTGACATCGGGCGCGTCATCATGGGTCACCTCGACCGGACTATAGCCGAGTTCGACACATTCAGGTCGCTGTCGGAGACTGGCTGCTACCTGGAGTGGGACCTGTTCGGCAACGAGTCCAGCCACTACCCGCTGTCGGACATGGACATGCCGTCGGACGGCCAGCGCATGGACGTCATAAAGCGGGTCGTGGACGAGCTGGGCTGCGACGACCGTGTCGTCATGGCTCACGACATCTGCACCCGGCACCGTCAGATCAAGTACGGCGGGCATGGGTACGCACACATCTTCCAGAACATCGTGCCCAGGATGAGGCGTCGCGGGTTTACGGACGACCAGATAAGGGCGCTGACAAGGGAGAATGCGGCTAGGGTGCTGACGTTTGTGTAGGAGGGCTCGCCTCACCCCCATGGATTGCCGAGCGGCGAGCCACTTCGTGGGTTCCCGCTTTCGCGGGAATGACGGATGTTGAGGGAGAAGGGACGTCCCAGGCAACCTATAAGAGTCCTACGCGAGCAGCAGGTCTGCCAGCTCGGGGAAATCTTTGGCGTTGACGTCGTACTCTTCGGGTTCGCCGGCGGGGCCTGTCAGGATGTGGGTCTCGCCCTCTCGCATTACGAATGCGGAGTGCAGGCCTGCGGCCACCGCTGCGCCGAGGTCTCCGGGATGGGCGGCTACCATCATCGCTTGACTCGGCTCCAGCCTGAGCAGCCTTACTCCTGCGTGGTACGCGGCTGCGTCGGGCTTGTAGTCGCCGAGGAACTCGCAGGACAGGATGCCGTCCCAGTCGATGCCGTTGTGCTTGGAGCAGTCGACCGCGATCGACCAGCTCAGCACGGTCAGCACGACAACTGTGTAGCGGCTGCGCAGCCTCTCGATGGCGGCGGGAGCGTCCGGCCAGGCGTTGAGCCGGTGCCAGACGTTGTTAAGTTCGTCCCGCTCGGACTCGGATAGCGTGAGGGCAGTATGCTTGTCCAGAACGTCGTCGAGCACGCTTCTGTGGAGGTCGTCGGCGTTCATCCAGGGGAGCTCACGCGATCGTACGCGCGCCAGCTTGGCGAACATGCCCCTGCGCCAGTCGATGGCGAACTCCGTGACGTCCAGGCTGTCAGCGCCCTGCTGCTTGGCGAGTTCGGTGACTTCGGCCTCGATGGTGCCTCGCCAGTCGAACACAGTGCCACCGACGTCGAATGTCAGGGCCTTGATCTGCGATAGGTCTACCATGGAACTCCTTCCAGGCTAGCCAGCCATGGAGAGGAGGCGGGCCATGCGGGCCTTGTGGTACACGTGGTCGCCGAGGTAGTGCTGGAGAGTGCGGGCGCGCTTGGTGTACTGGGTCAAGCCGTACTCGAGGTCCGCGCCGATACCGGCGTGGACGTGGTGAGCGGCGTCGCAGGCCCGGGGGAAGCCGAGGCTGGCGACCGACTTGGCGGTCGATACTCCGACCGGAGCGTCAGCCATGCCCTCGTCGAGCTGCCACAGCGCCTCGAATGCGGTCCACTTGGCCGAGTCGGCGTCTGTCAGCGCGTCGATGACGTGGTCCTGCACACGCTGGAAGGTACCGATGGGCACACCGAAGGCTATTCGACTCTGGCTGTAGTCTCGGGTCATGTCGAAGACGGCCTGGGTGCCTCCGGCCATGAATGCACAGAGGACGGCAGTCGCCCTGTCCATCGCGGCCTCGATTGCGCCCCATGCCTCGCCGGGCTCTCCGAGTACGTCAGCGGAGTCGACCGCTACGTTCTCGAAGTTGACCTCGCACGCCTTGGGGCCGATCCAGCCGTCCATGACACGGACCGACACGCCAGGAGCGGTGCGGTCGACTGCCAGCAGGCTGAGTCCCTGCTCGGGCGAGTCGCCGTTGGAGGTGCGCGCCACGACCAGGATGCGGTCGGCGACGTTTGCGTCGGGGATGAACAGCTTGGTGCCGTTCAGCACGTATCCGCCGTTGCTGGCGGAGGCCTGAAGCTGCACGGATCTGGGGGACCATGAGTAGTCAGGCTCGGTGTATGCGAGGGTGAATATCTGCTGACCGGCTGCGATGGGAGGAAGCATCGCCTGCTTCTGGTCCTCGGAGCCGGCGGCCATGATCGCCTGGGCCGAAAGTACAGCCGACGAAAGCAACGGGCTGGGGCAGGCGTAGTAGCCCATGACCTCGGAGACGACTCCAAGGTCTACCCATCCCTGACCCAGTCCTCCGTACTCTTCGGGGATGGCGAGGGAGGGCCAGCCAAGCTCGGACATCTGCTCCCAGAGGTTGGGGTCGAACCCGGCCTCGCTGTCGTCTATCTCCAGTACGCGTGTCTTGGGGACCTGGTCCTCCATGAACTCTCGCGCGGAAGTCTGGAGCATGGTCTGAATCTCATTGAGCGTAAGGTCCATATTGGGTCAACCTCTGAAGTGGGATTAATCTGTAAAGCGGCCCTGTACAACTCGAGTCACGCAGGGCCAAGGTGATTATACTTAGGCCACGTACGAGGGGCAAACGGGGGGGTCTCACTAGAACATCCAGCGGTCCAGAGAATTGACTGCAGAGTTTATGCAACGTAAAGGAGGAGCCTTTTCAAGCCTTGGGAACTAGTGTCCCAAGCGTCGCGGAATCTTATTTTCCCGAACGGTCGAACCAGTCTTCTGTACGACTGCTGTGTATCGCCAAGCCTTGCTCATGTCACTAAGGACTCCAGCAGTCGAGAATCCAACGATCCGAGCGTATCCTTGCCTGCGAAGTTCATTGAGGACGCCCTGCAGTTCCTCCGCAGACTCTTCCTCAACTACCAAGACTTGCAGTCCCTGATTAGCAATTTCCTCGACGTAATCAATCTTCTCCTGTGAGACCGTTGTCAATCCTCTCCTCCTCCAATGGTTCGGCCGTTGATTTCTATGTAGAGTAGGGCACTGTACGGGTTCGGAGCACCTGAAGTTTATCTAGGTGCCTTTCGAACTTTTGGTGATTGATCAAGTACGGGGCAGGCTCTGAGGGAGATGGGGTGGTGGGAGTGTCCTCTGGGAGATCATGATTTGAGGATCTTGCCGGTGTTGGGGTTCAGCTTGTGAGTGGTGGTGGTCTTGCTGTTGTTTTTGTCGACGACCTGCATCATCGCCTGTGCGCCGTCGTCGCCTGCCATCTCAAGGGTACCCAGGGCGACGTAGGCTATGTCGGCCATCTCCTTCAGCACCTCTTCAACGGGATGTCCCTTGTTGATGGCGTTGGCGTGTTCTCCGACCTCTTCCATCAGCAGGGTGAGCCGCGAATGATAGTCGATCCCGTCTCGACTTGCTTCGATGCCGAAGTGGCGATGAAATCGCTCTACTGAATCGGCCATTTGGGTAGCAGCATCAGTGAATCTGCTCATCATCCTTCCAAGTAAGATACGACTTGATCCCGAGGTGTCGGCGCGTCAGGGTCAGCAATCAGGAGAAGCTGATTGGCAGCACCCACATGGGTTCCGTGCCGACGTCGTAGACGGCGATGGGATCCAGGCCTCCCCAGGCCCTGTTGACCTTGTAGGCGGCGAGCCTTCCGGAGTCGAGGCCGGCGGCGTACATGAACTGGCCGGTCGGATCGAGACTGAGCGCCCTGGGCACGCGCTCGGAGGGCACAATGGCCGTCCTCTCGAGGCTGCCTGAGTCAGGGTCGATGGCGAAGCAGGCTATGCTGTCGTGGCCACGGTTCGGGGCGAACAGCATCCCGCCATCGGGAGCGATCTGGATCTGCGCGCACGAGTTCCTGCCGGACCATCCTGTCGGAAGAGTAGGAAGCGTCTGGAAGGCCGTGAGTGTGCCCGCGTCTGAGTCGAAGTTGTACGCTGTCACGCTGCATCCCTGCTCGTTGGAGAAGTAGAGCACGTCCAGCGTGGGATGGAAGCAGTAGTGGCGCGGGCCCAGCTCGCCGTCCTGCGGGACGTTCGGGGGATCGTTAGGCGTCAGCTCACCGGTGGAGTCGTCGAACCTGAATTGGAAGATGGTGTTGGGCCCGTTACCGCCGGCGATGCTGGGAACGAACGCGAACCGGTTGGACGAGTCGGTCTGCATACAGTGCGCGCCCCTGCCCGTCTCGCGCCACTCGACTGGCGGAGCCTGGACGAGGCCGTTGTCGTCTATAGGGTGCACGGCACACCTGCCGGCGTTGTAGTAGGCAGAGAGCAGCCAGCGTCCGGTCTTGTCGATGGACAGGTAGTTGGGGTCGGACTCCAGCGGGGCGGAACCCAGGAGTGTCAGGGCACCCGTCGTGGAGTCGATCCGGTAGCTGGAAAGCTCGTTGACGTCGCGCCTCGCGACATACAGGAACTGGCGATTTGGGTCGGTGGCAAGCGGCGCCGGTCGTCCGGGAGCCTCGACTTCGTCGAGCTTTTCCAGCGCCCCGGAGTCGGGGTCCTGGCTGAAGATCAGGATGCGGTCGTCGCCGGCCGCGGTTACGTAGATGAAGACGGACATATTTGGCAGTTCCTCATGATTAAGAGATTCAATAGGGTGATAGGTGACAGTATATGCTACGGGGCGTCTTGACCGCTGAGTGACTACCTGTGACGATTGGGCGAGCGTTAGCCAATCCAATGCAGTAACAGAGGACTTGCAGTGATGACTTCAGCATTCAACGAGATCGTTCCGGAGCAGCAGCCTGAGAGGCTTATTGGTGACCTTAATTTCACCGAGGGGCCGGTGTGGCACCCGGACGGCTACCTGCTGTTCAGCGACATCCCGGCCAACCGGATCGTCAAGTACACGCCTGACGGAAACGTCGAGACGTATCTTCAGCCCAGTCGCAACTCGAACGGGCTCACATTCGACCACGACCTCAGGCTGGTGGCGTGCGAGCACACGGGCAGGCAGGTCTCGCGACAGGCCGATGACGGCCAGATGGAGACCGTGGTGTCCAAGTGGGACGGGAAGCGGCTGAACAGTCCGAACGACCTCGTAGTCCACTCCAGCGGGAGCGTGTTCTTCACCGATCCGCCTTATGGCATTCAGCCTGAGGACGCTGAGATCGGGTTCAACGGCGTGTACAGGGTCGACGGCGACGGGAGCATCACGATGCTGGAGTCGGACTTCGGTCGTCCGAACGGGCTGGCGTTCTCCCCAAATGAGTCGGTGCTGTACGTCGACGACACCGAGCGGCGCAACGTGCGGGCGTTCGACGTGAACGACGACCTGTCGCTATCCAATGACAGGGTGTTCATAGACATGGACACGCCTGAGCAGGGAAGCCCGGACGGGATGAAGGTCGACACGGCGGGCAACCTGTACGTGACGGGCGCGGGCGGCGTGTGGGTGATCAGCCCGGACGCTGAGCACCTTGGGACTATCGTGTTTCCTGAGCTACCGGCGAACGTGGCGTTCGGGGGTGACGACTACAGGACGCTGTTCGTGACGGCGCGGACGGGGTTGTATAGCGTGAATGTGAATATTGCGGGGATCGCGCCGGGGGGATGAGCGGGAGATCGGGATGAGGGTGGATCAGGCTATTCACCCTCACCCCAGCCCTCTCCCTGAGGGAGAGGGGGTAGGTAAACCGGCAGTTCGTTCCCGGATCAAGTCCGGGACGGGCTCTGAGCTTGTCGAAGGACACTCCCGGCCCCTGGATTCCCGCTTCCGCGGGAATGACGGTTTGTGAATACCTACCCCTGTCAGCTCTGAGGGAGAGGGGGCTAGTTGGCTGAGTGAAGGTGCCTACTGGGTCCGGGCGATGCGGAGTAGCTGGTCTACTATGTCCACGCCTACGCGTTCGCTCCAGGCGGCCAGTAGCTGGTTGGTGATCGGGCCTGGGGCGCCGTCGCCGACCTCGCGCCTGTCTATTTGGCCGACTGGCAATATCGAGTATGGCGTGCTGCAGAAGAACGCCTCGTCGGCAGTGTAGAGGTCGTAGGGCTGCAGGTCGTCCTCTACGGCCGGGATTCCGAGCGTGTCGGCGATCTCCATGACAGTCATCCTGGACACACCCTGCAGCGTGGAGCTGTCGCGCGGCGTCTTGAGTGTGCCGTCGTTGACGATGAAGAAGTTTGCTCCTGTGCCCTCGCTGACCTTGCCGTCCATGTCGAGCAGGAGGGGCAACGCGTTCTCGTCGACGTCCCTGGCCTCCATCTCGGCCAGCACGAAGTTCAGGCGGCTGTAGTGCTTGACCTTGGGGTCGAGTGCCTCTGATGGGTATGCGCGGGTCTTGGGTATCACGGCGTGAGCGCCGCCGGTGTAGGCGTGGGCCCATCGCGGAGCTCCGAGCGGGTCTATCCATATGGAGATGTTGGGATCGGTATCTCCGCGCTGGCCGTTACCGCCGGTGACGATCTGGGTGATCATGTAGTCGTCGTTCATCTCACGGCGAAGGTCCTCGTTGTGTGCGACCACGTCGAGTGTGATGCGTTCCATCTCGTCGATGGACATGCCGGGATCGATTCTGACGTACTTCAGCGACCTATAGAGCCTGTCCAGGTGGTCGCGCAGCTTGAAGACTGAGCCGTTGAACGTCCTGGACGTGTCGAAGACGACGTCTCCGATGCGGAATCCGCGGTCAAGCATCGGTATCTGCGCCTTGTCTCGGTCTGCATACTCGCCGTTGAGCCAGATTTGGTACTCCATCTACTTCCTCCTACTTCCTCTCTCATGGTTTCAGGGCGAGGTTTTTGCCCTCACCCCAACCCTCTCCCCCAGGGAGAGGGGGCCGTTGGCTGGTTTTATGACTGTCCGTGTATCCTTACATGCCCCTGTATACCCTCAGGGAGAGGGGCCGTTGGCTGGTTTCATGACTGTCCGTGTATCCTTACATGCCCCTGTATACCCTCAGGGAGAGGGGGCCAATTGCCAGGCTCTGGTGTTCGGCTATGGTCGGACGGCGCGTTTGGGGCGCTGGGCCAGCTTCTCGAGCATGGGCTGGGCCAGCTTTACGTACCTGCACGCGAGCATCCGGGTGTCGCGCGGGTCAATGAGGTCGACAACGTCTCCCTTGTAAGCGGCTCGGAACGGGGAGCGCAGTCGCAGCAGGCGGTCCTCGATCATGGCGCGGTGTTTCTCGGGATCAGGGGCGTTCTCGATCTCGCGCCTGTAGGCGGCTGCGACTCCGCCCTCGATGGGAATGCCTCCCCACTCGCCTGCGGGCCATCCGAACCTGAGGTTCAGCCCGTTCGGGTGTCCGAGGCTGTGCGGGGCGTCGGCTGCTACGCCGTAGGCCTTGCGAACGTTGAACTCGATCTTCGGCACCTCGGCCTCCGCGCTCGCTATCAGGGCGCGGACTCCCCTGCGCATGGTGGCCTTGCGCTCGGCGTGGGAGCCAAGCATGAAGCCGGGCATATCGAGGAATATCACGACGGGCAGGTTGAATGCGTCGCACAGGTCGACGAAGTGAGCGTACTTCTCAGCAGCCCAGCCGTCCATCGCGCCTGCGAGCGACCTCGGGTCACTGCCCAAGATGCCGACGCTGTAGCCATCCAGCCTCGCGAAGCCGGTGATGACCGCTCCACCCCAGTGACGGCGCATCTCGAAGAACTCGCCATTATCGACCACCAGCTTGATGAGCTTGCGCGGGTCGTAGGCGCGCTTGCGGTTGGCCGGGATGATGTTGAGCAGCTCCTCAGGCCTGCGGTCGGGCGGGTCGCCGGTCTCGACTCGTGGAGCGACGTCGTTGGTGGTATTCGGCAGGTACGAGATGAACTTCTTGATCTGCTCGAAGGCGTCCTCTTCGGACTCGGCCTCGTTGTCCACCTGGCCGCTCTCGTGGACGTGCATCTGGTGTCCGCCGAGCTCCTCCTTGTCTAGCATCTCGCCGATGGCGCGGCGCACCACGGGAGGGCCTGACGGGAAAATCTGGGACTGTCCCTTCACCATAACGGTGAAGTGGGACAGGAGTGCGAACGCGGCGGGGGCGCCTGCGACCGAGCCCATGATGCCTGCGGCGACGGGGACGCGGCGTAGAAGCTCTACGTTGCGCCACCAGAGGTCGCCACCGGGCAGACCCATGTGCCCTGAGGCTTCGTCTGACTTCGAGCTGTGCCCCACGCCCTCGACTAGCTGCACATAAGGGATCCCGTACTGGATCGCCAGAGGCTGAGTGAAATCTCGCGCGCCCTTGCGGACGTTGTGTGGACTGCCGCCGGAGATGGTGAAGTCGTCGCCGCCAATGGCGACCGGCCTGCCGTCCAACTCCGCGAGTCCCATTACGTACGCGCCTGGGGTGAAATCGATGACGTTGCCTTCATCGTCGAACTCGGCAGCTCCCACCATGGGGCCTGCTTCGAGGAAGCTGCCGGGGTCGGCCATCTTCTCGATCCGCTCGCGGACCGTGTAGCGTCCGCCGTCGTGCTGGCGCTTGACTCGCTCGGGGCCGCCAAGCTCCTTGGCGAGTCCCCGGACATACTTGATGTCGTCGATGGCTTTCTCCCAGCCATCTCCGGGCTTCCAGTTCTTGCGGTTCAGGTCTACAGGCATTTTTCTACCCTTGGGTTTGCAGGAATCGATTTAGGAAGGTTGCTTGCTGACTATTCCCCCTCACCCTAACCCTCTCCCTCAGGGAGAGGGGACTATTTCGTTGACTGCAGGCTATTCACCCTCACTCCTTAATGAGGAGGGATATCATCGGACTACTCGACTTCGATGCGCTTGATCACGTCTTCGTCAAGCTCGATGCCGAGGCCGGGGCCTGTCGGAGGTGTGATGAAGCCGTTCTCGAAGACGAGCGGCTCCTTGAAGATGACGTGGTGGAGCGGGCCCTGGTTGGCCTCCTGGATCAGGAAGTTGGGCGAGCAGGTGTCGACCTGGATCGCGGCCGCACCGGCCACGGGTCCGCAGGCCATGTGGGGCGCGATCATCGCGTAGTGCGCCTCGGCGATGCTGGCTATCTTCTTGGCCTCCATGATGCCACCGCACTGACCGACGTCGAGCTGGATGATCTGGGCCGCCTGCTTCTCGAGCAGGTTGGAGAACTCGTACTTCGTGATCAGCCGCTCGCCGGTGGCTATCGGGATGCTGGTGTGCGCAGCAACGCGGGCCATCTCCTCGACGTTCTCGGGGGGAACAGGCTCCTCGAACCAGAACGGGTGGTACGGCTCAAGGAAGTCGGCCACCCTGATCGCGCTGTAGGTGGTGAGTTGGCCGTGAGTGCCGATGCCAACCTCGAAGTTGTTTCCGACGGCCTTGCGGATGCTCTCGAATATCTTGGCCGCGTTCTCGATCTCCCAGAGGGGTATGTCGCGGGGGATCGGGAAGAGCGGCTGGAAGGGGTCGAGCTTACAGGCGGTGTTGCCCTCTTCGAGAAGCTGCTGAGCGATCTCGCCAGCCTTCTCGGGGTTCTCGCGGAAGCCGCCCTCAGGCATGTATGCGTACGCGCGGAGCTTCTCGTGGTACTGTCCGCCGAGCAGGTTGTAGATGGGCTGGTTGGCCGCCTTGCCCACGATGTCCCACAGCGCCATCTCGATTGCGCTGAGTACGGGGGTCAGTTGCAGGCTGGGGTGTCGGAAGTCGTGCCTTGCGCTGTACATGCGGTCCCATATCAGCTCGATGTTGAACGGGTTCTCACCGACCACGTACATACTGGCCATTTCGTTGATGAGGCTGATCTGCGACTTGAGATCGCTGAGCCTGTCGGAGTAGGTGTTGCCGGTGATCCTCTCACCGAGGCCGGTAATGCCCTCGTCGGTCTCGACCTCCAGCAGCAGCAGGTACCTGCCTCCCCGGTATGGCGGCAGGTTCTCGATCACCATCGTTTTGACGTCTGTGACTTTCAATTTCCCGTCCTGTCTAACTTGGGTTGCAACTTGAGGTGCATTCTACACAGAACGGGGATGGTGTGTGGGGAGGAAGAACCTACGACAAAGGGCCATTACACTCGAAGTCAAATCGATGGTCTACAATGGAACTAGGGAGTAAGAATTGGCATCCATGAACACACTGGAGGACTTCATCCAGGTCCTCCGAGAGAACCCTGAGTTCCGCGCGACGGTGAGACGGGAGCTGTTGACAGAGGAGCTGCTGTCAGTGCCAACACGCCTCACGACACTGGAGCAGGGCATCGCGGCACTTCTGGAACACGCTGAAGTGACGAACAGGCGGCTGGACCAAGTCGACAAGCGATTAGACCAGGTCGACAAACGGCTGGACAATCTCGAGGTGGACATTAAGGAAGTCAAGATGGACATCAATGGTCTGGGTGACTCGTACAGACGTGAAGTCCGAGCCCAATCCAGCTTCAGAGGAGCATACGCTCAGCAGGCTGCGAACAGTGACGACCTGGACATTGCAGTTCTCTTCGCACGCCGGCATGGTTTGGATGAGGATAGGATACAGACTTGGCATCTACCCAGAAGGACGCTCGATATATGGGTAGATACTTACATTGAGGCACTAAGGGCACTCGGTCTGGAGCCGGGGGCATTGAGGGCGTTCCGACGGCCGGACATCGTGGCGGAGGTGAAGGACTTAGCGGCCGACCAAGATGCAGCGCCGTCGTACTACATCACTGTGGAAGCCTCTTACACCGTAGAGAAGAAGGACATTGTCAGGGCGACCGACAACGCGAAGATCGTGAGGGAGATAACCGGGCTGGCCGTCTACCCGGTGGTTGCGGGAGTCGAACTAGATGATCAGATGACCACGGACACGCAGAGGATGATCGACGACGACCTTGAACGGTTCATCGAGGTCAAGGATGCGGATGTCGCATTCTGGTATCGTCTGGACTCTGCCGACCTGAGACCGCCAGAGCCTCCGAGCATTTTCGACGCCCGTCATGCAATTCTCGGACGGAGCTTATCAATTTCGGTAGGTGACTCTAAGTGGCTGTGCTCTCTATCCACTCCATAGCCTCGGCCTCTCGTTCAGTGTCACCAGCCATCTGCATGTTTAATCCCTCTATGTGAATGGCACACCTAGAAGCGCGACGAAAACCAGCGGCGAGCGTGTCTTGGCCTACGCGCTCCTCAGGCGGGGGTCTAGGACGTCGCGGACGGCGTCTCCGAGGAGGTTGAAGCCGTAGACGGCGAGGCTGAGGGCTACGCCGGGGGCGATCGCCATCCACGGGGCGAGCTCGGCGTACTGGCGGGCTGCTCCGAAGAGGTCACGTCCCCATGAGGGCGTGGGCGGCGGGATGCCCATCCCGAGGAAGCTCAGGGAGGCCTCTGTGGTGATTGCGCCGCCGAGGGTGATGCTGGCCACGATGATGTACGGCGCCATGCAGTTGCGCGTTATGTGGTGGAGCATGATGCGCCAGTCGCCTGCGCCGATGGCGCGCGCAGCAGTCGTGTATTCCATCTCCTTGACCGACAGCACCTGCGAACGCACGACGCGGGCCGCTGATGGAATGACGACAATGCTGATGGCGAAGATCACGTTGCGTGTACTTGAGCCAATCACAAATACCAGCACCATCGCGACTATGAGGGATGGGAACGCCCACAGGATGTCCATGAACCGCTGGGCGATTATGTCGACCTTGCCTCCCCAGTACGAGGTCACCACCGCGATGATTGCTCCCGTACCGGTGCCCAGAAGGGTGGCCGTGACACCTACCAGTAGAGATACACGCCCGCCCCATACTACTCGGCTAAAGACATCGCGGCCGGTTGTATCCGTCCCAAGCCAGTGAGCTGCGGATGGCCCTTGCAGAAAGTCCACAGTGAGGGTATTAGGGTCCACTGGCGCGACCCATGGAGCCAGCACCGCCAGTACACCGACGAAAAGGAGGAGTAGAGCTCCCACGAAGCCCAGGGGCTTCTGACGTATCAGTCGCCTTGAGGTTCTGAGAGCCGATGTGAGGCGGCTTGTGCGAACGATCTCAATGCCTGTGTCAGTTGGATTACTCAAGTCAGGCGTACCCCATGTCTATGGACTCTGTGTCAGTTTGGCAGACAGTGTTTTCACCCTCACCCCAACCCTCTCCCTGAAGGAGCTTACAGGGGTAGGTAGATTGACATTGTCGAAGGACACCCCTATCCCCTGGATTCCGGCCTCCGCCGGAATGACGATTTGCGAATACCTACCCCTATCAGCCCTGAGGGAGGGGGGACTCCAGATTCCACAGGGAGTCAGTCCCCCGCCAAATTGACACGGCTTCCGTGTCTATTCGTACCGTATGCGCGGATTGAGCCAAGCGTACAGAATGTCGACAATCAGGTTAGCCAGGGTAACGAAGATCGCAATGGCGAACAGACTGGCCTGAACAACATTGTAGTCGCGCCTCATCGTGGCATCGAGCAGGAAGCGACCTGCCCCGGGAAGATTGAATGCCGCCTCGACGACCACGAGTCCTCCCAGCGCAAAGCCGAACTGGAGTCCCAGTATCGTAATGACAGGCAACATCGCGTTTCTCAACGCATGACGCTGGATAACCAGGCGTTCAACCAGTCCCTTCGCCCTGGCCACCTGTATGTAGTCTTCCCGCATGACCTCCAGGAAAGAGGACCGCGCCATCCGGGCAGTTGAGCCTATGAAGGCGAATGCGACTGCAAAGGCGGGGAAGATACCCTGAACGAAGGCTCGCTGCGGATCTTCCCAGAACGGAATGAATTCCAGCGGAGGCAGCCAGTTAAAGACACGTAAGAGGAAGATGATTATGAGGCCGGCGACCCAGAAGTTGGGCATCGACAGGCCCGAAATCGAGATGATGCGGGCCACGTAGTCGATTGCAGTGTCCTGTTTCACTGCAGACAGGATGCCCAGGGGCACTCCTATGACGACTGTCAGGATGCTGGCGATCACCACCATGTTGATGGAGATGGGCAGTCTCTGGACATACTCGTCGACGACATCTCCGCCGCCCCAGGAGGACTCCCCGAAGTCGAATCGGAGTGAGTTTACCAGCCACGAGGCGTACTGAACGTGGAGAGGCCGGTTCAGGCCAAGCTCTTCTCGCTTCTTCTCCAGTATCTCCTGCGGAATAGCTTCTCCCCTGCCTGGCTCAGCCAGGGCTATCAGCGCAGGGTCGCCTGGAATCATGCGCATGAGGACGAACACGAGCGTAACTACGGCGTAGACGGTGACCACCGCCAGTAAGAGCCTCTTGATGATGTAGTTACGCACTTTTTGTCCTATTCGCGAGGGAACTTAAAGGGGTATGTATCCGACCTTTTCGCCCTCACCCCAACCCTCTCCCCCAGGGAGAGGGGGCCGTCGGCTGGTGTTCATGCCTGTCTGTGTACCCTTACTTGCCCCTGGAAGACCATCAAGGGAAAGGGGGCTTTTGGCCGCTCTACCTCGCACTAAAGGAGAGGGGCGTTGGGTGGTGACATTAATGTAGGGGCAGGTTCAGAACCTGCCCCTACTGCTGCCTAGCGGTCTTCCATCCAGACTTCTTCAAGGGTCACGTTGTTGTAGTAGGCGGGGTCGACGTCGTGGAAGTTCTTGACCCACGGCCACCAGGCCATGCCCTCGGCCACCCATCTGATCTGAATGTGGGGCAGGTC
The DNA here is from genome assembly GCA_021295915.1 of Dehalococcoidia bacterium. NCBI lineage: Bacteria > Bacillati > Chloroflexota > Dehalococcoidia > Dehalococcoidia bacterium. The sequence goes on along the minus strand of JAGWBK010000031.1, from coordinate 23,514 downwards.
GTTGAACAGCTTGCGTTCCATTGCCCAGACGAGTTCCTGCCGCGCATCCTCGTCCTGTTCGGAGAGCTGTTCCTTGTACATTTCTTCAAATTCATCGTCGCAGTAGCCGCTGAAGTTGTTCGATGCGTCGCACAGATAGATGTTGCTGTAGAACAGGCTGGGGTTCAGGACTGGAGCTACGCCTCCAGCACTCCTTAGCTGGAAGTCCTTGCGGTCCTGCCTGTCCGTGTAGGCTGCGCGGTCCACGACGTCCTGTACGATCTCAACACCGATGAGCTTCAACTGATCCTGCGCGAAGGCGGGAGTAAGCCTGCTCTCCCTGGTGTTCAGGACCAGCCAATTGAGCTTGAGCTCGCCCTCGTCGTAACCGGCCTCAGCCAGGAGTGCCTTGGCCTGCTCTCTGCGGTCCTCCATATCGGAGCCGTCCTTCTTGCCGATCTTTTCATCCAGCTCCGTACGGGGCAGACTCCACTTGCTCCACGGAGGCTGCCATCCACCGGTGTCGCCGGCACCCTGGTTCAGGATCTGCGTGGACTGACCGCGATCGAGAGCCAGGTTGAATGCCTGACGAACTTTCACGTCGCCCCACACCGGGTCTGACAACTGGCCGGAAACGCTGTGCCACCACAGACGCGGGATAATGGAGACATTGATGGTGGGATCCTGCTCCTGGAGTATCCTCCCCTCTTCAGGATAGAGGTACTGCATCAGGGAGTTCATATCGAGCTGCTTCGCGCGGAAGGCAGCGAACGATGCGGTCTCCTCGGCGAAGACGATGTCCTCGATGCCGTCCATGTAGGGCAGTCCATCGCGCCAGTAGTCGGGGTTCTTGGTGAGTTCGGCCTTGCCGCCCTTGGTGTATCCCTGCCAGACGAATGGCCCGGTGCCAATGACGGTGGTCTCAAGATCTTCGTAGGGAAGTTCACTTGGGAAGACCGAGGACCAACCAGCGGCCAGCATCGAGATCAGACCGGCATCAGGCTGGCTCAGCTTGATGACGATGTCCTGCGAGCCGGCTCCGCACTCGACGCTCTCAATCGCGCCTACGTCCTTCGCTCTCCTGCTCGTATCGACGTCGCGGTACTTGTTCAGGCTGTGAACGGAGTCCTGGCAATCGAGGTCGGTACCGCTTCCGGGCACGCCCTCTATCGTGTGGAACTTGATGCCGTCCTGCAGGGTGATGTTGTAGGTCAGACCGTCGCCCGAGGCATCCCAGTCCTCAGCGAGGTCTGGAAGGATTACACCCTTCTCATCGAACGCGTATCTGAAGAGGCGGTTGTAGGCGGCTCCGACACGCTGCTGGGTACGAACGGTGGTCTGGATCATGAAGTCGAAGTGGACGAGGTCGTCACCCGCGCTCTTTCGGAGGGTGCCTCCATACTTCTGATCGCCAGTGGCGGCGGGCGCCGCTGGAACAGCGGTCGCTATGATCGGTGTGGCCTCCAACGGGACCGGCGTCTCGGTGGGCGCTGGTGCTGGAGCCGCCGCCTGTGGAGCTGGGGCCTGAGCCGCAGGGGCCGCGGCTGGAGCGGCCTCTTCCGGCTCCTCCTCGCTCGCACAGGCAGTCGCCACGAGGGCAACCGCAATCAACAGCACGAGTACGAAATATAAGGCTATAGACGGTCTTCGTCGGAAATCCATGAGAGTTCTCCTACTTGTTCCCAACCTAAAGGGGACTTCGTGCCCACCTGGTGTTCGTATGCGCATCGGTACGAGGTCACAACAGGTCGGTGGACACTAACATCGGTGTTTCACAGCGGCGCGTCAGTGCCACCGTGCCGGGTAAAGTCGAATGCCGCGACTAGGAGGGCGGGCGTAGGGGTCGTTCGATCATGCGAGGACAGTTGTTGGGCATTGCCCAGAGTCTAAGCACAATCTTCGGCAGTACTGGGGGAGAGCCTCGGTCGAGTAGATTCCAATCTTCACCTTGTGGCCCGCCCACTCCCCAACTGCCGCTCGCCGCAGTATATGAACAGATGGTTCAAGTGTCAATCAGAGGGTCTCGCAGGCTATTACGTCGTGCGGTTACAATGGCTCTGGATTACGATTGGGCGACATGCCCGGCGCCCTGCTACCAAGAGGAGATGCAATTGAAACTCGGACTGTTCATCATGCCGCTGCACTACCCGGACAGGCCTCACGCGGACACCTACCAGGAGGACCTGGAACTGGTGGAGTACGCCGACGGCCTCGGTTACTCAGAGGCGTGGGTCGGAGAGCACTTCCTGCTGCCGTGGGAGAACATGCCGTCGCCGGAGCTGTTCATCGCGAGGGCGCTTGGGGTCACCGAGCAGATGTCGTTCGGCACCGGGGTCTCGCTCGCGCACTTCCACAATCCGGCGCACCTCGCGCACCGCATCTCACAGCTCGACCACATGGCGAGGGGCCGCATCTACCTGGGCGTTGGCGCGGGAGGCTCGACGGTGGACTCGGAGCTCTTCGACATCGACGAGGACAAGGGAACCCACCGCGAGCGGATGGCTGAGTGCATCGACCTCGTGCTCAAGATATGGGAGGGCGAGCCGTTCGAGCACAGCGGGCAGTTCTACACCGTGAAGCTGAATGAGGCCCAGCCCGAGAACCGCATCGGCTTCCACATGAAGCCGTACCAGGACCCTCATCCGCAGATCGCCGTGGCTGGCAGCAGCCCTTACTCGAGCACTCTTGAGATGGTCGGCGAGAAGGGCTGGATCCCGCTAAGCAGCTCGTTCATGCACGAGACGTACCTGCCCAGTCACCGCACCGTGTTCGAGCGCGGCGCGAAACGCGGCGGCAAGCCCGTGCCGACAGAGGAGTGGCGCATCTCCCGCGAGATCTTCGTGGCTGACGACGGCCAGAAGGCCAAAGATGAAGCGCTGAACGGGCCGATAGGCAACTTCTTCGACGACTACTGGATTCCCCTGTTCGGCGGCGGAGGTCCGGGACTGGATAGGCTGAAGCTCGATCCCGAGATGCCGGATGCCGAGCTGACCCGCGAGTACATGCTCGAGAACTTCTGGATCGTCGGCGATCCGGAGGAGTGCGCCCACCGCATCAAGAATATGTACGATGACGTGGGCGGCTTCGGGACGCTTCTGCTCCAGTGTCACGACTGGGTTGAAGACCGGCCCAAGTGGTTCCGGTGTCTTGAACTGATGGCCAACGAGGTGCTGCCGAGGGTCAACAAGGCCACCGCGGCGTGACTATGTATGGTCAGTAGGCGGCGTTTCACCCTCACCCCAACCCTCTCCCCCGTATCAAGTACGGGGCAGGCTCTGAGGGAGAGGGGGCCGTTGATTGGACTTCAAACTTGGTAGCTAGATCTACCCACCCCCTTAACCCTGAATGGGGAGATTGATTGCCATTCGAGCTTAGTGTCGGGAGGATGGGGCCAGCGCTCGTGCTGGTGGGTCTGGCGGGACTGGTCATCGTGGCAGTCGTGGTGGACTACATATCGCCGGAGCCTGCTCTGAAAATGGAGGAAGACCGGGCAGCCGACCTCCGTGAGTATGCCGCAAGGCTGTCTGGGTCGGGGGACCCGTACTTCGGCACTCGGCAGCTCGACTACCTGACCGGCGAGTTGGAGAGTCCCCTCTACGATACAGACACCTGGCGTCTGACGATACTCAGACAGCTTGCGTTTCACCGGCTGAGGCTCGGACAGGTGGACGAGTCGATCACTCTGCTCACAGAGGCCGTGGAGCTCGCTGAACGTTCCATGCCGGACAGCCACGACCGTCTGGGAGCCTTGGAAGAGCTTGCGGTGGCATACATGAAGCGGGGCGAGATCCAGAACTGCGTCAGCCCAGAGGGCAGGCTCGTGTGTGCGCTGCCGCTGGACCCG
>JAGWBK010000031.1:0-19669 GCA_021295915.1 Dehalococcoidia bacterium | reverse complement strand
AGAGATACTTGAGGGCCTGCTCGAGCAGGAACCGGACAGTGTGAGACGCCGTTGGCTGCTCAACATCGCGCACATGGCGCGTGGGACGTACCCGGCTGGAGTTGACGAGATGCATCGTGTACCGCCGTCTGCGTTCGAACCCGAGTACGAACTTGGCGGACGATTCAGGGAGGTCGCGGCGGACATCGGAATCTACTCGGTCGACCTTGCCGGTGGAGCTAACGTCGAAGACTTCGATAACGATGGACTGCTGGACATCGTGACCTCCAGCTGGGACCCTTCGCAGAGTCTCAGGCTGTACCTTAACGACGGCAGCGGGCGATTCGTCGAGCGCACGAATGCAGCGGGACTGTCGGAGCAGACCGGCGGACTGAACATCGTGCAGGCCGACTACGACAACGACGGCTGGATGGACATACTGGTCATGCGCGGCGGCTGGCTGATGTCGAACGGGCAGATGCGAATGTCGCTTCTGCGGAACAACGGGGACGGCACGTTCACCGACGTTACGCACGAGTCGGGGCTGGCATTTCCTGCGGTCCCCAGCCAGAGTGCGGCGTGGGCGGACTACGACAACGACGGCGATCTCGACCTGTTCTCATGCAACGAGTCGATGCCCGAAACGCAGGACGAGGAGGCAGCGTTAATCTTCCCCAGCCAGCTATTCGAGAACGACGGCAGCGGCTCCTTTACAGACGTTGCGCGCCAGGCCGGTGTGGCCAACATGCGATACTGCAAGGGGAGCGCGTGGGGAGACTACGACAATGATGGCGACCAGGACCTATACGTGTCGAACTACGCGTATGAGAACCGGCTGTTCCGCAACGATGGAGACGGCACGTTCACCGACGTTGCCCCTGAGCTCGGCGTGACTGGGCCGGTCGAGAGCTTCCCGACGTGGTTCTGGGACTATGACAACGACGGCTGGCTCGATCTATTCGTCGCCGGATACGCGAGGGACATCGACACGGTGGCAGCAGACTACATGGGACTGCCGAGCGACGGAGCGAGGCCGAGGCTGTACCGGAATACCGGCGGGGCCCTTCGACAGGATGAATGGTTCGAGGACGTCACGGCCCGGGTGGGCCTCGACGACGTCAATCAGGGCATGGGAGCCAACTTCGGGGACTTCGATAACGACGGCTACCTCGACATGTACATCGGCACGGGATTTCCGGCGTTCAACGCGCTCGCGCCGAACGTGGCCTATCGGAACGACGGTGGCGGCTCGTTCTCCAACGTGACGTTCTCGGCAGGCCTCGGGCACATACAGAAGGGACACGGAATAGCATTCGGAGACCTCGACAGGGACGGCGACCAGGACATATTCATGCAGGTGGGAGGGTTCTACCCGAGCGATGGGTTCGTGAACTCGCTGTACGTGAATCCAGGTTCGGGCAATCGCTGGACCTCGATACGGCTCATCGGAACGCAGTCGAACCGCGCGGCGATTGGCGCGCGTATCAGGGTCAACGTGACGACGAGCGAGGGGATACGAGCCGTCCACGCGGTCGTCAGCAGCGGCGGGAGCTTCGGAGCATCCAGCCTCGAGCAGGAGATAGGGTTGGGAGATGCTGAGGTCATCGAGTCTATCGAGATATGGTGGCCGGCGTCCGGGACGAGGCAGAGGTTTGAGGGCGTGCCGCTGGACACGGCTATCGAGATCGTCGAAGGTGACGATACGTACAGGGTGGTGGAGCGTGGCAGCTTTGAGTTTGCTCCTTGAGTGTGTGGTGACTGGATGGTCTGTAATCTTACTTTTCACCCTCACCCCAACCCTCTCCCATCAAGGGAGAGGGGGCTTACAGGGGTAGGAGCTTGTCGAAGGACACCCCTATCCCCTGGATTCCGGCCTCCGCCGGAATGACGATTTGCGAATACCTACCCCTGTCAGGGGAGAGAGGGCATGTAGATTGGAATTCAACCTTGAAAGCCATTAGATGATTCAGATGCCAGACGATGAACTTTGAGTGAGCCGATGGCTGAGTTAGGTCAGGCCTCACAGAGGGCGTGGATGTGCCGGGTGTGCTCGCGTCCGAACGTCGAGGACAAGAGCCGGTGCACCAACTGCTGGGCTAACCGACCTGAGGAGGCCGAGCTGCTGGACATGCCGGATGCGGATGCGCTGGCAATACGAATCCGCAGATCGAGGTTCAGCCGGCGGGTGCTGCGGTGGGTAGCGGGAGTCGCAGTCGCTGCGCTCGTTGCTGCGTGGTTCATACTGCCGCACTTCGGTGTGGCGCTGTTCCAGTCCGAGCCGTCCATGGACATAAGCTCGTCTCCGAGCGGCAGCGACTGGCCGATGTACCAGCGTGATCCGACACACAGCGGAGCGGCGTTCGATAGCGGCAAGACGCCGGCAGGTGTGCTCAAATGGCGCTACGAGTCGGACGGGCCGCTCTACTCATCGCCTGCCGTGGTCGACGGTACTGTCTACCTGGCGACCGGGGGTGGGTCAGTTGCTGCATTAGACGCAGAGACGGGTGAGGAGATCTGGAAGCACAGCACCGGAGGGACGCTGAACTCGTCTCCCGCTGTGGCCGGAGAGATGCTGTTCATAGGTCGTTTCGACGGCGGGGTCGAAGCGCGGGATCTGGGATCGGGGGATGTCCTATGGGAGTTCAAGACCGGGGCCAGGGTGATTTCGTCTCCGGTCGTCGAACGCGGCGTGGTGTACATCGGGTCCGGCGACGGCAACCTGTACGCACTGGACGCGGGCACGGGCCGAGAGCGCTGGACGTACAGTACTCGGGGGTGGATCAGCAGCTCGCCGACTCTGTTCGATGACTATGTGGGTATTGCGTCGTTCGACGGTCTGCTTCACGTGGTGCACAGAGACACTGGGAAGAAGCGGCTCGACTTCCATCTCTCCGAGACGCCGAGGGGATCGGCCACGTTCGGGAAACAACACGTCATAGTCGCCGACGGTCGGGGCCGGCTCAAGGCCGTCGACTGGCGGGAGCGTACGTGGCCGCTGGAATGGCTGTGGCTGAAGGTCCGGTTACAGCTCCTGTACTGGGGCATGATCGATACGCTGGCGAATCAGAAGGGCTTCATCTGGGGCACCGCCACAGGACACGCATTCATGGGTACGCCCGTGCTCTCAGGCGGTCTCGTGTACGCGGCGAACTTCGGGGGAGAGGTGGTCGCGGCTGATGAGAGCACGGGGGAAGTCGTGTGGCAGACAGCCGTAGGTGCGCCGGTGTCGGGGTCGATGTCGGCTGTCGCAGACGTCGTGCTGGTGGGAGACACGGACGGCATTCTGCACTCCCTGGACGCGGGGACAGGCGCCCGGCGCTGGCAGTTCGAGACGAGTGGGCGGATCAGCGCCACACCGATCGTCGCAGACGGCGTGGTCTACGTGGGCTCGTGGGATGGGACGCTGTACGCGATTGAGTGAACGGCTGGGGAGCCGCGCTGCCTACATCCGGTGGGCGAGCTTGGGGTCGAGGATGTCGCGAAGGCCGTCGCCGGCCAGATTGATCGAGGTCACGGTTATCGCGAGCACCAGTCCGGGGAAGAAGATCACCCACATGGCCTTGTGGATGAAGCCGCGTCCCTCGGCCATGATGTTGCCCCAGCTTGGGTTGTCGATGGCGGGGATGCCGGCCCCGAGGAAGCTCAGGTAAGCCTCGGTCAGCATCGCGCTGGCTGCGACGTAGGTGCCCATGACGATGATGGGCGCCATCAGGTTGGGGATGACGTGTCGCAGGAGAATCCGGCCGTTGTTCGCTCCTATGGAGCGCGCTGCATCGACGAACGGCTGCTCTCTCAGGCTGAGCACTGACGCGCGCGCGATGCGGGTCATGCGGGGCGTGTCCACGATCACTATGGCGATAATGACGTTCTGGAGGCTTGCGCCGAGCATCACCATGAGAGCTATTGCGAGCAGGACTGTCGGGATCGCCATCAGCCCATCCATAACGCGCATGAGAATGGCGTCCACCTTGCGGAAGTATCCCGACAGTGAGCCGAACGTGGCGCCAAAGATCATCGTCAGTACGGCGACGCCAGCCGCTACGAGCAGAGAGATGCGCCCACCGCTCATCGTCCGGCTGAACACATCGCGTCCAAAGGCGTCGGTGCCGAACCAATAGCTCGTGGACGGGGCTTCGAGCCGGTCGTCCATGTTGATCTTGGTCGGCTCGTTGGCGATGACAAATGGTGCGAAAACGCTGATGAGCACCAGGATAGCCAGCAGCGCGAGTCCTATCGCCATCGTGGGTTCGCGGACGGCGACACGGAGTGTAGATCTCCAGGCACGTGCGGCCAGCGATGACCCCTGTTCGGCCAGTGAATGTCCGGTTGCCTGGGCCATCAGTACCTGATCCTGGGGTCTAGGAATGCGTAGAGAATATCGACAGCAAGGTTTATGAAGACGTAGAAGCTGCCGATGAGGATGATCATCGCCTGGATTATAGGATAGTCGCGCGTCGCGATTGCTTCGACGGCGAGCCGGCCAAGACCGGGGATCGCGAACACGCTCTCGGTCACGACCGCGCCGGATAGTAGTCCGGCAAGGCTCAGGCCGACGACCGTGAGGATCGGCAGCGATGCGTTGCGGAGCGCGTGCCTGACCAGTACGGTCCTCTCAGTCACTCCCTTTGCCCGCGCCGTTCGCACATAGTCCTCTTTCAGGACTTCCAGGACGCTCGCCCTGGTCATCCTGGCGATAAGCGCGATGACGACCAGGCCCAGGCTAAAGGCTGGCAGGGCGAGGTGGCGCATATACTCCCACAGGTCGTCAGTAATCCTGACGTAGCCGGCAACGGGCAGCAGCGGGTTGTCCATGCCGAAGGCCCAGAGTCCGAACACCCAGATCAGGATAAATCCCAGCCAGAAGATCGGTACTGAGAAACCAACTGCGGCGAAGATCATGATTCCGCGGTCTACTATCGAGTTCGCCTTCCAGGCGGCGAGAACACCCAACGGGATAGCAACCAGTACAGCTATAAGCTCCGTGGCGACCGTCAGCGATACCGACGGCCCCACACGTCCCTTGATCAGCTCGAAGACCGGACGGCCCGACCTGATGGACGTTCCAAAGTCGCCCTGCGTGATACGACCGGCCCACTTGCCAAGCTGGACGTATATGGGATCGTCGAGTCCGAGGCGCTCGCGTATTTTGATGTACTCTTCGTGGGTGGCCTCGTTACCGGCGATTACTGCGGCCGGGTCGCCGGGTGTAAGGCGCAGCAGGAAGAACGTGAACAGGCCGACGACCACCAAGACGGGGATCGTGGCGAGCAGTCTGCGGACGATGTAGGCGAACAATAGGCCTTCTTTTTCCTTCACGCAGATGGGTTAAAGTCTTCGTCCTTAGCTTCCGTCCAGCTTCTGGGACTGCCAAGAGGTGAAGACTTCACGTCCGGGATTAGGTTCCCCCACTCGGTGTGTCCGAACGGGGGAACGCACGTTACTTTCCCAAGTCGGTGAGAGGCGATTTCCCCTCACCCCAGCCCTCTCCCAAGGGAGAGGGGGATTGTCGATCGGATTCCCCCTACTTGATTAGCGGGGGTCGTCGGCCCTGCGTGACTCGTCGCCCCACCATACGTTGAGGAAGAGCGGGGAGCCTACCGGTGCGCCGCGAACGTCGATGTCGTTGAGGTCCTTGTCGTAGATGCGAAGCTGGAAGAACTGGCCGAAGGTAACCCTCCTGGGGTCAGCCCAGGCAGCGTCGGCCATCTTGCGAGTGACCGCGAACTGCTCTTCGAGGCTCGGTGCGGCGGCGAACTCGGACCTGAGCTGAGTCATCAGCTGTCCAGTGGCGGATTCTGCTGCATAGTTGGTCTCGCCGACCCTGTAGTGCGTCGCAACCAGCGGATGGTAGAGGTTGCTGCTGTTCCAGTTGGTGAAGATGTGCCAGCCTTCCACACCTCTGAAGGTCGCGATCTGCCCCGCCCAGTCAGTTGACTTGACCTGAGCATTGATTCCAACGGCCGAGAGCTGTTCCTTGAGAACCGGCGCTATCGGGTGGATCGTCGGGAAGTCCGTCGGGTCCAGAATTATGATCGGCTCGCCAGCATAGCCCGACTCGGCAAGCAGTTCCTTGGCGCGCTCGGGGTTGTTCTGGTTGTAGAGTTCTGCGTTGTCTGTGTGCTCGGCCCAGGGGGTTCCGCACATCTGGAGGGACGGGCAGAGCTGCCAGAGGCGCGAATCGCCGTAGCCCTTCATGATGTCTTCGGCGTTGACAGCGGCCTGCATGGCCTGGCGGAGCTTCTGACCGCTTTCAGTGAACCCCAGCAGGGGGTCGCGTGTGTTGAAGCCGATGTCAGGCTGCGCGCCCGGAATGCCGATATGGATCGATACCTGGTCCGAGTTCTTCAGCGCCTCTTCGTAGAAGTCCGAAGATACAACGTCGAGGAAGTCTACGGTCCCAGTCAGCACCGCGGCTACACGGGTCTCCTGGTCTGGGATCTCCTTCATGTGGAGTCGGTCGAAGTACGCGAGCTTCGCGCCTGCGCGGTAGCTGGGCTCCTCGCGCCTGGGCACGTACTCTTCGTACCTGTCGAGGATGATCTCGTTTCCGGGATCCCAGCTAATGTACTTGTACGGACCGGATGCAACGAAGTCCTGGACCAACTCACCCGCCGGGTACTTCTCGGCGGTCTCCTTGGGCATGATGTTCGGCTGTGTGCCGCCGACGTAGCCCAGCGCAGTCATCAACAGCGCGGACGGCTCGCTCAGCACAATCCTGAACGTCTTGTCGTCGACTGTCTCGAATCCTTCCCAGATCTCGTTGAGGATCGGGCTGAAGGACGTGTCCTGCTCACGGAACCGTGTGATCGACGCCTCTACGTCTTCAGGAAGGACCTGAGTGCCGTCGTGCCACATGAGGTTGTCGCGGAGGGTGAAGGTGTAGGTACCGCCGTCCACCTCCCAGTTGTCGGCCATGTCAGGGTTGATGAAGCCCTGAGAGTCCCACTGTGCGAGGGATTCCCAGAAGTGCCAGGACACGCCTCGGCCGATGGCCGAGCCGGAGGTCATGGAGTCGAGGTTGCCCACGCTTCCCTGCGGGACCCAGACGAGCGTTCCACCGAACCTGTCATCGGAGAAGATGTTGGTGTCGGCGTCGGATGCCACCATCGGGCGCGAGGTGGTCCTCTGCGCCGCCATGATCGGCTCAGCGGCCTGAGGAGCCCCCGGAGGAGCCGGGACAGCGGTCGCGGCAGGAGCCGCTGCGGCCGGCTGCATGGGAGCCGCGGCCTGCGTGGTCTGTCCTGCCATGGCAGGGGCAGCCGGAGCCGCTGGCGCGGGTGCCTGCGGCTCCGCGGGTGCGCCGGGCTCTTCAGCCGCGCACGCCATCGCCAGCAGACCCAGTGCCAGGGTCAGCACCACGACGGGGATTACAAATTTCAGTCGTCTCATTCACTTCTCCCAGATAGTTTCATGAATTCCGCAACAGAGTTGCGGACGTTAAGAAGAGTTTAACGAGTGTCTAATGCTGGGGTCAAAAGGGGGTTCATCTTCACCTTGGAGGAACTGAGAATGGTGGGTATTCGAGATTCTCACCCTCACCCCAACCCTCTCACTGAGGGAGCTGACAGGGATAGGTAGACTGACACTTCGTTCGTCCTGAGCTTGTCGAAGGACATCCCCATCCTCTGGATTCCGGCCTCCGCCGGAATGACGATTGGCGGATACCTACCCCTGTAAGCCCTCAGGGAGAGGGGAATTTTCTGTCCCCTACGAAGGAGCTACCAGCGTCAGGACCCGCCTGGGATTCTCGACCATGATCTGGTTCTGGGCCTCGTCACTGACACCGAGTGACGACAGATAGGGAAGAAAAATCTCCTGGATGTACGTGTAGCCTGAGCCGCCGTACATCCTGAGGTGGGACTTCCAGCAGACGTCCTGCGACAGCAGGATGCGGTCGCCGTATCCGGCCTCGATCATCTGTGGGATGGCAACCGCCACGTTGTGATCGCGGGAAGGCTCCTCCGATGTGCGTACCACGCCGAGCGTGTCGAACTGGATGTAGACGCCCCGGGAGAGCAGCTCCAGCATGAACGGCACGTCGTCGGCCATGGAGCAGGAGTGCCCCAGGATGGTGCGGGTGAGGTCTGCGCCCTCTTCTTCAACGATGTCGAGAACGTCCTGCTTCTCGGACTTGAGAGGCGGTGAGTGGAACGAGATAGCCGCGCCGGTGAGCAGACTTGCTCTTGCGGCAGCGCGAATGCTGCGGGCCTCGTTGTCGGTGATGGGATCGCCGTTGACGCCGATCTCTCCGATGATGCCGGAGCGGATACCCGTGCCTCCGACACCGACGGTCACGTCGTGGACGATCTCTTCGGTCAGCGTCTCGACGCTGCGAGAGTCCATGTCGTCCGGGTGGAATACCTTCTGGTACCAGCCGGAGCCCATGACGATGTTGAGTCCGGTGGCGGTTGATGCACGCCTGAGGGCCTGAGGATCTCTTCCGAGACCCATGCTGGTGACGTCGACCATCGTGTGTCCGCCAAGGGTGCGGTAGTGGGCCGCCTCGGCGATCGCGCTGTCTTCGTTGTCCAGCAGGTAGTTGTCCTGGAGGGGAAGTGCGCGACGCGCTAGGTGGAGGTTGGACAGGTCGACGTCCGCCTCCCAGACGGCACGTTCGTCCGGCGTCAGGCCGGGGTCGATCGGGTGGTTCCTGCGCAGATCGAGGTAGAGGTGCTCGTGCATCAGTGTGAAGCCGAGGCGGTCGGGTTCGACCGCCCCGAGCACCGTCATTGCTTTGCCGGCGGAGTCTGTCACTTGTGTGTCACCTTCACCACCGTGTCAGGCACGAGGCAGGCTCTGAGGGAGCTTAGGGGGTATGTATTCGTGCTTTTCACCCTCACCCGTCAAGGGAGAGGGGGCTTGTTGAGTGGAACATGGTGGATCGGGGCCCTTCGACAAGCTCAGAGCCTGCGCCGGACTTGATCCGGTGACGAACGATCATGACCATCAAACTGAAGTGTCGATGCCCTAGCCCTGGACGCCTCCGTAGTGGAGGGCCTGGCCGACTATGTCCACGTCGACCATTTCGCTGTGAGCGGCGAGCAGCTGCCGGGTTACCGGACCCGGAGTTTCGTCGCCCACTGGCCTGAGGTCTACCAGGCTCACGGGCACGATTCTCGGGCTGGTCCTGGAGAAGAAGACCTCGTCGGCGGTGTAAAGATCGTATGGCTGCAGGTCTTCCTCGACGAGATCGATGCCGAGTTGCCCTGCGACGTCGGTGATCACGCTGCGGGAGATACCCTGCAGGATGCTCCTGTCTGTCGGTGTCTTGAGCACGCCGTCCTTGACCAGAAATACGTTGTAGCCGATGCCCTCGGTGAGGTTGCCGTCCTGGTCGAGCAGAATTGGCGATGCGCCGGGATCGACGTCGGAGGCTTCGAGCTCTGCGAGGACGAAGTTGGCCCTGCTGTGGTGCTTGACCTTGGGGTCCATCGTGTCGCTTGAGTAGCTGCGGGTGCGGGCGATGACGCCGTGAGCGCCATCGACGTAGAAGCGCGCGAACGACTCGAACGCGACGGGCTTGATGGCGACGCACACGGTGGCGGACGTGGGGTCGGCGACGCCGTGTCCCACACCGCGGGTTATGAACGGGTGAATCTGGAAGTCGCCGGCCTCGTCGATTCGGTCGAGGTTGCGCTCGACAGCCTCTTCGCAGATGGCGGTCATCTCATCGGGCGTCAGGCCGGGGTCGATGCGCATGTACTTCAGCGAGCGATACAGGCGGTCGATGTGCCGGTCGAGAACGAACGGCTTGCCGCCAAAGGTACGAGCGATGTCGAACACGACGTCGGCGACCACAAAGCCGCGATCCTCTGGCGAGATCCTGACATCGCCGTAGGGAATCCACTCTCCGTTGAAGTATGCGGTAAAGGTACTGCTGTCAGCCATCGATGCCTCCCGAAGGGTTTGTTTTCGCCAACAGTTTACATCTATCCCCAATAACCTGCACAGCCCGGAGCGACTATTGTCACTCCGGGCCGTGAAAGGAGATTCGCTATGTTCCGCTGTCGGACTAGGTCCCTCGGAGGCGGGGGTCGAGTACGTCCCTGATGGCGTCTCCGAAGAGGTTGAAGCCGTACACTGCCAGCGACAGCGCGAGGCCTGGCCAGATGGCGAGGTACGGGTAGATCGGGAACCAGTCGCGTACCGGGCCGGTCAGCATTCCGCCCCAGGACGGCTCAGGTTGCGGTACTCCCAGACCGAGGAAGCTCAGGGAGGCCTCAGTCAGGATGGCGATTCCGAGCGCGCCGGTGGCGATAATCAGCCAGGGTGCAACGCACTGCGGGGTGATGTGTTGGGCCATGATGCGCACGTTGACCGCACCGATTGCTCGCGCGGCGTCCACGTACTGTGATTCCTTGACCGCGAGCACCTGCGATCTGACCACGCGGTTGGCACGCGGTATCTGGACGATTCCTATCGCCAGGATGATGTTCCACAGGCTGGTGCCGAGAGCGGCCGTGACGGCGAGCGCGAGTATCAGCGTGGGGATCGACATGAGCGCGTCCATGATGCGCTGAATCGAGTTGTCCACCTTGCCGCCATACCAGCCACTTATGACGCCGATGACGCCGCCTAGGCCAGAGCCGAAAGCTACAGAGGCAAAGCCGACAAGCAGAGACACACGCGCGCCGGTCATCATGCGCGCCCACAGGTCGCGGCCCAGTTCGTCGGTACCAAGCCAGTGGTTCCAATTAGGGGTCTGGAGCTTATCCGGGAGGTTGTGGGTAAGCGGATCCCATTGGGTCATCCACGGCCCCACGACCGCCATAAGCACCATGATGACGATTATCAACGCGCCGGCCGCGCCAAGCGGCTTGCGCGAGATGAAGTCCACAACGGGCTTCACGGGATTCCTCTTACGAGGCCGTCCCAGCGTTGCTATGTCGCTCTGTTGGATAGCCATTCGATTCCTCTTAAAGGTTCGTGATTGCGTGGATACTCCGGGGCCGAGTCTCTACTGGTACCGTACGCGGGGGTCGAGCCAACCGTAGGACAGGTCCACGAGAAGGTTGACCACTATGACCGCTGCCGCGAAGAACAGCACCATCGACTGCACCACGGGGTAGTCCCGCTGCAGCATTCCGTCAACGATATAGCTACCAATTCCGGGGAGTACGAACACACGCTCCATAACCACCGATCCACCAAGCGAAAGCGCGGTGGTGATCCCAATTACGGTGACCACCGGTATCATGGCGTTCTTGAGCGCGTGGCGGGCGGTAACCACAGCCTGCTTCAGCCCCTTGGCATGTGCAGTACGAATGTAGTCCTGCCGCAGCACTTCCAGCATGGTCGAGCGCATCATGCGTGCCTTTGTCGCTGCGCTGATGTAGCCGATCATCAAGGCCGGCCAGATGAACTGGCTCAGATTACCTATGGGGTCGTCGACAAATTCCATGTAGCCCAGCGGCGGATTCCAGCGGAAGAAGTAGGCTCCGGCCACCAGGAACAGGATCGCGGTCCAGAACGATGGTATGGACAGTCCAGCGAGCGATACGATCCTGACGGTATAGTCGACTTTCGTATCCTGCTTCAGCGCCATGAGCACTCCCGCAGGAAGGCCCAGGGCGATTGCAATGATCTGCGAGATGATCACCAGCTCGACGGTTACGACCACCTTCTTCTTGAACTCGGTAAACACTGGGCGCTTGGTGAACAGAGAGTCGCCCCAGTCGCCTATGACGAATCCGCCTATCCAGTCAAAGTACTGTATGTGCAGGGGACGGTTCAGTCCGAGCGCCTCTCGTATCTGCTCCAGTTGCTCTTCGCTGACGGTGCCTTCTTCGCCACCAGCCTGCTGCGCAGCGATGGATTGCGCCACATCGCCTGGGGCAATCCTCATTAGCGCAAAGACCAAGACGGAGACTAGAGCCGCCGTCAGCACACCGAAGAGGAGCCTTCGAGCGAGATATTGCTGCATTTTGGTTCACCCTCTATTCAGTAAGCTCTAGGAATCTCTCCCAGTCGTTCCTTCTCCTCTTATGGGAGAAGGCCAGGATGAGTGGGGTTTGCAAACCCGCCACCCCAACCTCGGTCCTCTCCTATCAAGGGAGAGGGGCTAGTGGTGATCTGTTGAGATAAATCCAGTAGGTAGAGTCGAAGAGCGCGCCCAAGAGGATCGCCAAGGCGATACTCGGGCGCGCCCTTTTCAGATGTTCAGGTCCTCAGACCTGTCCACGCTACCGTGCGAGCCAGGCGCGCTCCCATCCAGCCCACTTGATCTGGGACGGGTGGTTAAACATGCGCCAGCCGCGAACGTCCGTGTGCCACGCGGGCCAGATGATCGACCAGGGCATCGGGACCATGTACATGGTCTCGATTGACAGTCTTTCAATCTCATGGACGATCTCGCGTCGCTTCGCCGGGTCCAGTTCCACAGCCTGTGCTATGGAGAGGTCGAGCAGCTTCTGGGCGTTCTCAGGGTCAGCCTGGAAGCGTCCGGTACCACGGTGGTACCAGCTCTCGGTCTCAGGAACCAGGAAGATGTTGTAGAAGTCGGACGGGTCCGCTACGTCGGTCCTGGCCTTGGAGCCGTAGTGTACGTCGTAGTCCGGCGGCTCGCCGTGACCGGTCTGGCCACGCTGTCGCTGTACCGCTTCTTCGACCACGTCGACGTTCAGCTCGATGTCGAGGTTCTTCTTAAGCTGGTCCTTGAAGTACAGGCAGCCGTCGATGAATATCTGAGCCGGTGTGGTCATGCAGCCCGCTGTGAAGCGTGGGCTGCCAGTCAGGCCGGCTTCGTCAAGGAGCCGGTTGGCTTCGTCGATGTCAACCTGCTTCTCACCAGGACCATTGCGGAAGCCGGGCATTACCCAGAGCTCGTCGTCGGGCAGAGCCCAGACGGTTCCGGGAGGCATCCAGTTGGTAGGCCTGATTACGCCTACGACGTTCTGGCCACCGCCCTCGATCCTGTTGATCTCCACCCAGTCCTCACGGTCGATGCCGAGGTGGATAGCAGTCCTCACGCGAACGTCGTTAAACGGCTCGCGGTGAAGGTTGAACTGGAGGCCCTTGCCCCACAGGTGAAGCACAGGCTCCAGGTGAATGTCATCGGAGTACCGCTCGAGCACCTGGCTGACCTGGCCGGGGAGCAGCGAAGCGCTTCCCTCGCCGTAGTAGTCAGTCTGGCCGGTGATGAGAGCGGTGAAGCGCGTGGTGGCGTCCTCGATCTCGAGGTGGTCCACGCCTTCGAGGAACGGCAGACCCTCGCGCCAGTAGTCAGGGTTGGCGCGGATCTTGGTACCTACGTCCTGCACACGGTCGACGGGTATGAACGCGCCGGTGCCGGTGCCGTACAGGTAGGTCACGTCAGTGGTCTGGTCCCAGCAGTCCGGGCACTCGGCAGTCCACCACTCGATGAGGTCCTTGTCCATGTTGTTGGGCATTCCGGTCACGCCGGCGAACTTGCCGATCGTGCCCGCGCGGGCTTCCTGGAACTCGGCTCTGAGCGTGTAGCCCATTGGGCCGTCAGGGCAGGTCGCTCCGCCGTCCTTGAGGTGTGACAGGCCCAGGCGAGGTCCTGCGTGGGTCACGCCAACGTCCTTGAGGGACTGCGGCGGGTAGATGGCAAACTGCAGGCTGGCGGCCGCGTCTTCGCATGTGAAGTCGTCGCCAGCAACATTTGCCAGTACGCTCTCTGGAAGCGTGCTGTTCGGGTTGTCCTGGAACCTGACGCCCTCGCGCAGCTGGAACGTGATGACCGTGCCGTCGCCGGACATGTCCCACGTCGTGGCAAGATCAGGCAGGATGGGTCCAGTGAGGCCCTGCCACGGGTCGAACTTGATCAGCGAGTTGTACGTGGGCAGGAACTGCGGGCCCTCATAGGTGTGGCCGTAGTTCGGGTCGTGCCCGTTCAGCTTCAGGTTCGCGCCGTATCGCAGGATGCCGCCATAGACCGGCTCACCCCACTCAGGCTTGTAGCCCGCGCTGGAAACGTATTCTGCAACCCAGTCGCTGGTCTGCATCATGACCGGTGTGGGCACCGGAGTTGGCGGCGCTAACTTCTGCACCTGCGGAGCTACCGGGACCGCCGTGATCGCCGGAGCCGACTGTGCGGCTTGCTGTGGAGCTGCGGGCTGCTGCGGAGCCGACGGTGCGGCTTGCTGAACAGCCTGGGCCGGCGCAGCGGGAGCTGCGGCAGCAGGCGCCTGTGGTGCCGACGGAGCGCTCGGCTCGTCTGCAGCACATGCCATAGCCAGGACTGTCAGTAACGACAGCGCGCAGACAATTCCTAGAAGTCTGACACTCTTCATATAGTATCCCCCCAAAGTATTCAGGAGCCCGATGCTACTCATTGGCTCACACGATGAACGTTGGGAATAAATAACACACAAATGCACACCCGGTCAATATGTGAATGATTCAGGAATCGCACTGCATCCAGGAATTCCTACCATTCTGTTACCCGGAGAAGCTCGAGTTCGCCGCCTCCTGGAAGGCCGGATCTCGTCGTGACTTCGAGCGATGACGTTCTCATCCGCGTATAGAGATCGAAGTCCATGTAGAGCATGTGCCTCGTCGTCAGGATGAAAGGTATGTGGCCCTCTTCGAGAAGGCGCTTGAACTCGGCGTCCTCTATCAGCGCCTCCAACTTGTACTCGGAGTAGAGCGGCAGCACGGGTTCCCCAGTAATCAGCGCGACCATTGCGCCGGTGTTGTAGGTGTCGCTCGCGAGCAGGTATCGCGCCTCGCCTCGACGCTCCCGGACGTACTCCAGGGCGGCCTCGACCTGGTCGAACTCAGTCCTGACTATCGCGGTAATCAGCGCGCCCTGTCTCTGCTTGCGTTCCTCATCGAGCGTCGGCTCCGGGCCTATGATTCCGGGAATGTCGATCTGGTCGAAGCCGATCCTGCCAAGCGTGTCGTCGCGCGGGTTGGTGAGATTGTGATAGGTCACCGTGGCCGTCAGTGTGATTGCCCCGACGCAGACGGTCAGCAGCATCGCGGCGGACACGTCGAACCTGAATGGCCGCCACCCGAAGTACACGAAGACAGCCGCAACAGCGATCATCCCCGCAAACAGCAGCGAGATATTCGAAGCAGCCCTGAAGTAGGGGGCGACCTCCCGGAAGAGTCCAAAGACATTCGTACAGTAGAAAACGCCCGCAAGCGCTCCAAGGAAGACCAGCCATGCTGCGACGCTGCCTCTTCGCACCAGGGATGGAATGGAGGCAATACCAATGCCGGCGAGTGCAGCGATGGCGGGCGTCGTGGCTGTCCAGTATGTGGCCAACCTGATCGACGCGCCGCCAAATCCGATCACGCCAATGCCCAGCCAGACCAGCCACAGGACGCCGAGTCCCAGACCGGGCAGCGCATCGGGCGGAACGGGTCGCGACAGCTTTCGAGTCCACACAGGTCCGACGAGCAAGCGCAGACGTTCGGCCAGCACAGAGAATTTTCGGGTAGAGGTTTCCCCCTCACCCCAACCCTCTCCCCCGTATCGAGTACGGGGCAGGCTCTCAGGGAGAGGGAGCAGTTGGTCCGATAGCGAATTCCACACCCTCGTTCCGGCTTCCCAGGCGCGGTGCCACACTCCGCCAATAACAGCGAATGCTCCCAGCAGCGTCGCGGGGAAGAGTGAAGTCCCGAAGTACACGCTCATCGGGCCGGTGATGAACCACAGCATATCGCGGCGGTGACGCGCGCCGTACTCGAGCTCGCCGTACCGTTCGAAGAGGTTCCAGCCGAAGATCATGTGCCACACGTTGTCGGCGTGCATCACGGAGTCGTACGCTCCGGGGGTCAGCCAGACTATCAGCGGCCACCAGAAGGCGGCCACAAGGAAGACCGCCGTGCACTTCAGCCCGATCTTCACGAAGTCCGGCCACGGCTGCCACCTGTACGCCAGCGCAAGCAGCGCGAACGCGGGGGCGGGCAGCAGTCCCTGCCACAGCTTGACCATGAACGCCAGTCCCAGGATGAATCCGCCGACGTAGTAGAATCCCTCGCGCTTCTCCTGCACCGCCCGGACGACGAAGTACGCCGCGAACAGCATCGTCACGGTGACGACGGGCTCGATGAACGTACCCCGCGAGTAGTTGACGTCGATAGGCATGATGGCAAGCGCGGCAGCCGCGATCAGTGCCGGGAGCGTGCCGCTGCAACGCCTGACTATCACGTACAGCAGCACGACGGAGCAGATTCCGGCGATCGCCACAGGCAGCCTGAACGAGACGTTCGAAGGTCCAAGCAGCGCGATGAACAGTCCCTGGTACCAGAAGAACAGCGGAGGCTTGTCGGCGAGTATCGAGCCGTCGGCAAACATGTTGGGGTAGAACCAGTTGTGAAACGACTTGTACGCGTGCGACGAGATGGACGTGTATATCGCAAGTCCAGGATGCCCGTGCCCGAGGTCGTACAGCCGCACATAGGCCGCAAGCGCCAGCACCGGCGCAAACGCAACGAGGTGCAGGTGGCGAGCGGCCTCGCAGGTCATTCTGTTCAATATCTTAGACACACCTTCATCCCAGTCCCGTGTCCTCGTTCACCGCGGATGATATGTACGTACCAAACAGGGGTCAATTCAGAGGCGGCTGTTCACCCCTCAGTGCATCGGGGCGGTGTGTTCTTGTATCATCGTGTGTTATGAGAACCGTTGCCATCTGCCCTGCCTGTGGGCAATCGAATGAACTCGACTCCTCTTACTGCTTCCACTGCCGGGTGGGGCTCACTCGCGCCGAGCATGTGAGCTCAGAGGAGGCAGAAAGGCGCGCCAGCCAGCGGAGGTTAAGGCTGCTGCTCAGACGAGCAATCCGCTGGGGGATGGTTGCCGCGATCGCGCTGGCCATCGGGATCTGGGTGTTCTGGAGCCTCGGCCCGAGTCGCAACCCACCTAACCCGAGCTCTGACGTCACCTCTGCGCCGATGAGTGAGGCCGACTGGCCGATGATCGGGCGAGACCCGTCCCACTCGGGCCTGAACTCGTGGCCGGACGGCGCACCAGAGGGGCGGATCATCTGGCAGTTGGAGACCGACGCGCCATTCGAGTCGTCCCCAGCAGTTGTCGACGGGACAGTCTACGCGAGTACCGGAGACAAGCGGGTCGTGGCCCTGAATGCCGAGTCAGGCGAAGTGGTCTGGGAGACCGATGTGGGCGGTCCCGTCGCCTCGTCTCCAGCCGTGGCCGGTGGCCTGCTGTACGTGGGGCTGAGGGACAACCGAGTCATCGCGCTATCGACTGCCAATGGAGAGCTGGTGTGGGAGCACCTGACGAGAGGCTACATCGTGGCTTCTCCGACTGTGAGAAACGGCATCGTCTACATTGGTTCGAGCGACGAGAGGCTGTACGCGCTTGATGCGCAGACGGGCGAGGAGTTCTGGAGCTTCAGGGCTGCGGGCAGGCTCAATTCCAGCCCGGCGGTCTCGGACGAGGTCATCGGTATCGTATCGCAGGGCCGTGCCGTTCAGATCCTCGACGCTCTAACCGGCAGAATCCGGCTCGACTTCAACATCGCTGGAGAGTCGATCGCTCCACCCACGCTCGACGGTGATCTGCTTTACGCGGTTGACACCCGAGGGGCCATCGTCGGCATCGACTGGAGAAAGCAACAACTGCCGTTCGAAAAGCTGGCGAGGTTCGCACGCACGCAGTTTTACGTATGGCAGTTCGTAGAAACGCTTCCACCGCCGAAGGGGTACGTGTGGAATTTCCGCGCCCCCCGCCAGAGATTCCAGTCCGGTCCGGTGCAGGGCAACGACCACCTCTTCTCGGTATCAGATACGGGCGATCTGTTTGCCTTCGACCGACCGCAGGGTACCCTTGCGTGGAGGTTGAAGCTGGACAACGGGGTTAACGGCAGCCCATCGGTAGGAGGCGACACAGTCTACGTGGGCGATAAAGGTGGAGTCTTATATGGACTTGACACGCTCACCGGAGAGGAACGCTGGCGGTTCACCGTTGACGCCGAGGATGAGATCGTATCGACGCCCGTCATTGCCGGGAGCACAATGTTCGTGACTACCAAGAACGGCGTGCTGTACGCGATTAGATAGGGTCAGTCGTCCAGGTCCGGGGTGTCTCCGGTGATGCCGTGGGCGACCATGTCGCCGATCCCCTCGTCCGACCTGCCCAGATAGTCGCGCAGAACCTCGACGCTGTGCTGTCCGAGCTTCGGCGACGGGCCTCCCAGATTGCCGGGAGTGCGTGACAGCTTCCAGGCGACGCCCGCGTATCCCTGCGTACCGGCCTCTGGGTGGTCTACGGACTGTATGAAGCCTCGCTCTCGAAGCTGCAGGTTGTCGGCCAGCTCTGTAGCCTTGAGTACGGGAGCACTGGGAATGCCCTCAGCCTGCAGAAGCCTTGTGACCTCGTAGGCGTCTTTGTCGCGAGTCCACTCGGAGATGATCGCGTCGAGCTCGTCGGCATGTTCCAGCCTGGCGCTGAGGTCCCTGAAGCGGTGGTCGTTTGCGAGACCGGGAGCGTCCATCAAGGCGCACAGCCGCGTCCACTCGTCGTCGGAGCGAACAGCGATGGCGACCCAGGAGTCGTCTCCCGCACACGGGTAGTTGTCGTGCGGCGCCATCCGGTCGCTGCGGTTGCCGCGTCTCTCCAGGCCCGTGCCGTTCATCGAGTACTCCATAACGCGGTCGGCTATCAGTCCGATCGAAGTCTCCTGCTGGGAGAGGTCGATCTCCTGTCCCTGTCCGGTACGGGCGCGGTGGTGGAGCGCGATCATGATGGCCGACGTCGCCATCATGCCTGCGAACGGGTCGGTGTGCATGACGCCGGAGTTTATCGGCGGTTCTCCGCGATATCCGAGGAGCGAGGTTATGCCCGACATCGGCTCAATCGAGCCGCCGTTGCCCATATAGGTGGCGTACGGCCCGTCACAGCCGTAGGCGGGCATACGCAGCAGCACGATGGAGGGGTTCACCTCCCGCAGGGCCGGATACTCTAGGCCCAGGTTCGGCAACACCCTTGCAGAGAAATTCTCAGCGAAGACGTCCGATATGCTCACGAGCTCCAGCAGTGCGTCCCTGGCCTCGGGGTAGTTGAGGTCGAGGGTGATGCCCTTCTTGCCGGTGTTGACCGAGTTGTAAGCGGCGTTGCGGTCGTAGGGGCGATCTCCGGGCTCTTGATCAGGATACGTACCTGACAGCCGTGGAGGGTAGCCGCCGCGCCAGGGGTCTATCCTGTTCAGCGCCTCGATCTGAATGACCTCAGCGCCCATGTCGGCGAGCAGACGCGTGGCGTATGCGCCGGCCCACGCCTGTGTGAGCACGGTGGCGCGCAGGTGCGCGAGTGGGAGTCGGGGGGACAAGTCAGTCGGTCTCCGGTCGGTAAGGGGTCTCGCACTCTCGGCTGAGTGCGGCTTTTCTGGATGCCGATTATACCTCAGGCCTGCCCCCGCTAGCTCACATTTGACCCCTGTATCTGGTCGGCGCATACTGACACCGGGCCGAGCGAACTGCCCTTTACCTGACCTGCCGGACATTGGTCACCTGACCGGGGGCACCGAACATCCCTGTCGTGGCGATAATGCGATTCCTTTTGCCAAGACCCACGCTCTCTGACGATGAGGTCGAGAGCGGTATGAAGTGGCTGACCTGGGAAGGCGCGGCCACGATGGGTTACAGCAGCATAACTGAGAGCGGGTTTCTCACCGCTTACGCTCTGCTGATGGGCGCCAACAACTTCCAGATCGGACTTCTGGCCGCCCTGCCGTTCCTGATCCAGCCCACCCAG
>JAGWBK010000030.1:23347-24497 GCA_021295915.1 Dehalococcoidia bacterium | reverse complement strand
GACTACACGCTCAACACCATCGATCTCGATAGCGAGAACGGGCTGGCTCTGTCCGTCTCAGGAGACCAGTACCGCCAGGACCTCTTCTTCAGGTACAACCAGACGTTCCAGTACTTCTTCGACCTGTCGTCCAGGGTGCCGACAGATTTCGCCGATGGAGATTGATTAGATGCCTGTCTTTCCGTCAGTAGAGTGGTTCGAGTCAGTAAGGACTGCCGCCAACGCAGACCCCGCGTTCAGGAGTTTCGGCACCGCCGAAGCACAGGTGGGCGTCAAGGTCGGCGACGAGGTTTATCTCCTGGACTTCGATGCCTTCGAGTGCTCAGGCGTGTCGCAGGTCGAGGAGCACACACTTCGCGATGTGGATTTCTACCTGCAAATGGCGCCGGAAGATTGGCGCTCGCTTCTGACCAACGTCAGGGAAAACGACGGAGCCGACTCTGAGCACACATTCAACACGCTGGACGTTGAGAACGGGATTGTCGAGTCATCCAACCCATACGGGTTGAACAACTTCCCCAAGTATCACATGACCGTCCAGCGATTCTTCGATGTATCCGCCAAGATCGACACGACCTTCGAGTAGCCAATGCCAATCTACGAGTACAGGTGCGAAGATTGCCAGGAGAAGACCGCCAAGCTGGTCAGGGGCTTCGACGCGCCTGATAGCATATCCTGCCCACCGCATCATCTCCAGCGTGGCGTTCCACAAGTCGCTCAGCACACAGTTGAACGAGCTTGACCCAAGGTACGATCGCATGGCCGACGCAGCGGCCTCCAGCACGGCCGACTCAGACCCCCAGCGCTTCCTCAAGAACGCCATCCCCTTCGACTCCGCCGACCAGTAGGCGAGTCAGGAGCGCGGGCGTCTCGCCCGCATTTCCGAGTGTTCGGAGCGAACGCTGACTACACGGGCTCGTTCAATCGCCCTTTAATGGACCACAGTTGGTCACTGATACCGGGTGAGACGCCCGCGCTCTAGTGTAGCCGTATACCTCAGGAACCCAGACTATGCGGTACGCATGGGCGTCCATGCTATAATTGAACCATGTGGGGACGCGTGGGTTCGACAGGGGATGCCTTCGCGGGACTGCAAGCCGAGGTGCCATCAACCTCGATAATCAGGTGGCAAACAAAGTAACTGACGACA
>JAGWBK010000030.1:0-23162 GCA_021295915.1 Dehalococcoidia bacterium | reverse complement strand
AGAGTCTTCTGGACGGGGAGTTCGACCCTCCCCCGTCTCCACCATCTCTTCTTCCCACCTCCCGCAGTGACTCACATTGAACCTCGTCACGTACTTTCCAGCGGCCACCGCAATTCGAATGGCTGCCGCGCTGATCATGGAGCGGTCCCAGGAGGCAGCCGACTCATCGCCCAGCTCGACCATCAGGTCGAGAAGGCCCTCCTGCGTTAGCCGCCTGCCATTGCGTCTGGCTTCGTCCAGGTAAGTCCTGATTAGCCGTCCTACGAGTACAGCCCCACTGTCATTTCTATCGGATTCAGTCATTTTCCAAGCTACGGTCACGAATTCAAGCCAAACTGTGACACTTCTGTCACAGACTTTGCAACCCCTCTCTGGTATCTATGTACCGGTAAATTGGGACAAAGGCACAAGGAATTGTAGGGCTATGTCAGATGACACAAACTCCTGGATGGTGGATAACAGACATCATGAGGCCTGACCAGCCCCCTGAATCATCAGATGAAGAAAGCGGCGTGGATGTCCAGCGAGAGACACGCCGCGCCATAGCGAAGATTCGAGTTGCACACGAGATCCTGATCGGACTGGACCTATCAAGTGATGACTCGATTATGGACCTGCTGAGAAGCAGGGCGCAAGCGCTCGGCAACAGGCTCACCGACTCCGAGCTTGAAGTCATGGTTGGTTTCATAGGCGGACAGGCTCCTGAATCGATCGCAGAAGAGCGAGGGCTGTCTGAGAGGACCATCAGCAATCAGCTCAGGACCGGGTGTCACAAGCTGGGGTTCCAGGACAGGCGCGAACTGAAGGGCTGGGGCACAGCAATCAGGGGGCTCAGCCTGGGGGAGCCACCGGAGGAGTTGAGTCAGAGGCTGCCTGGGTCGATGCACCGGTCGTCAGCCTTTCTACAACAAACCGGCGAACGCTATTCAGGGGTAGCAGGCGGCAGGTCGGGTCTGTAACATCAGGGTCTATGTAATCGGACGGACCTTATGGGAGTTCTTGAAGGACTCCCCGACCTCAGAGAGCACAGATATGCCCCTCAGCAAGCGTCTATTCGCCGCATGGTATGACTTGCTCAACTCGGGCGTTGAGGGAAGGGTCGTCCCCTACAGGAAGCGCACGGCCGGCTACGCTTGGGGGGACGTGCTGGAGATCGGCGGTGGGACTGGCGCTAACCTCCCGTACTATCCGGACGACGCGAAGTTGACCTTCTTAGAGCCCGATACCCACATGAACAGGCGTCTGAGCGGACACGTCCGGCGCCAGAGTAGGGAAGCTGCCATTGTCCAACAGGTCGGCGAGAGTCTGCCGTTCGCGGATGCGAGCTTCGACTCTGTCGTTACGACCCTCGTACTTTGTATGGTCCGCGACCCCGATGCGGTAGTACG
This sequence comes from Dehalococcoidia bacterium, assembly GCA_021295915.1. Classification (NCBI taxonomy): domain Bacteria; kingdom Bacillati; phylum Chloroflexota; class Dehalococcoidia; species Dehalococcoidia bacterium. Next base: position 21,774 of record JAGWBK010000030.1, on the reverse strand, counting down.
CGAAGTGCGGCGCGTCCTGAGGCCTGGCGGAGCATTCTTCTTCTACGAGCACGTGGTGTCGCCGCGCAGTCGTGGACGCTGGTGGCAGGACAGGCTCAATCCGCTGTGGAAGTTCGCCACGACCGGCTGCAACCTCAACCGGGATCTCACTGGTTCAATTGAGGGAGCAGGCTTTTCAGACATCGAAGTTGAAGCATTCGACCTCTCTGTCCGGCTTCCAGTTACGATTCCAAACATAGTGGGTGTCGCCAGAAAGTAATGCTGCCTACAAGGTGCAGGTGCTTCAACTTCTCGCCAGGGATACTGGAGAGTCCTTACGGCCCTTATACATATACCGTCCTGAAAGATCGAGTCGGATGACTCTATGGGCAAGCTCAGGAGGCGATTCGCAGGATGCTGTACATGTGACGGTACATATTGAGCGCCTGTTCAAGACGTGTGAGCACGCCGTCCTCGTCGGGGAGCAGGTGGTCGAATCCGATGAATTCCGTATAGCGGACGTTGATCCGGTCCTGGGTCGTCTCCAGGAGCCGGCGGGACTCTGCAGCAGGTACATACCGGTCGTGTCGGTCGTGCATTATCAACAGGCGGGCTCTTAGGTCGTCGACATAGGTTGATGGCGAGATGAGGATGAGTTCCTCGCGGAAAGCCAAGGGCAACATTGCGTATAGCGCCTCTACTTCATCCGGGGGAACTCCATTGAGGAGGCGCGCTGCAGTTCTTCCTACTGGGGAGAGCGAATCCAGAGGAGCCGGTGTGGGTGGCTGCTGCTCCAGATAGTGGCGAGTCAGTGTCCGCACGTCCGATGGACTGTCCAGGCGTTCGATCAGCTCTGTGGCCAGGACCTTTATGGTGAGCGGTTCTGGCTCCCATGGTGTGCCCTCGCCGTCGTACATTACTGTTTTGGACACAGCTTGAATTAGTAGCTCTTCGATATCGTAGAACGGGCCGAAAGCGTTGACGAAATCAACTCGGTCGCGGATTGTGGGGTCGGCCGCTGCGACCAGTGCCAGGGAAGCTCCTGCACAGAACCCACCGATGCCAACCCGGTCGGGGTCGACATATTCGAGATGTTCCATGTGCTTGAAAGCCTGGACCAGCTTGTCGGTGTCGGAGGGATCGAGGTTCAATTCGAGTCCCATCTGTGGAGACCAGTGGACCATCGTTACGTATCCCGCCCGTGCAAGGGCGTCGCTGAGCATGACGGCTGCCGGGTCATCAAGCCCATGAGGGGTAGCCCCCAGGGACAGTAGCACCGCAGCCCGGGGCCTACTATCAGGCAGGCGGTAAACGTCGGCGACATCTTCCGACCCGAACTGAATCTGGTGGCGAACCGGTTCGGTAGTGAATAGCGTCTGGGGCTTGATGGGGAGATCCAGCACCTGTAGGACGAACAGCGCGGTGTTGAAGCCGGTTCGGCCCTGTGGGATGGCAATGATGAACAGAGATAGCAGAGTAAGAGTCACTGCCACTACGCTCAACACCCAGAGTCCGATCTTGCGGGTAATACGTTTCAATAGAGCTTCAATCTGAGAGGCGGCTTTGAGACAAGGACGCGGCAGCCCTGTCATCCAGAGGCCCGACGGATCGTCACAAGGAGGCATCCTCCGAGCACAGTGGCAAGATAGATAATGTTGGCTAGGGACATCCACAGGTTGCCCAGCCGCATCAGCTTCAGTCCTTCTTCTGGCGTGTAGCCAAGATTCTCTGCGCTTACTTCTGGCAAAGGAATGAGGCGGAAGCTCTCGGACGTGACCAATATGTCAGGTTCCATGTAAGCAACAAGTGTCCCGGCAACGCCGAACGCACTCAACAGCACAATGACCAGAATCGTTGCTTTGAGGACAAAGTCGACATCCTTCAGCGACGTTGCCGGGTCATTGAGAGCCACAATGACAGTAAAGGCACCGAACAGTATTCCATGGATAATCATGAGTGATATCCACGCACCCAGATTGGCGAAGACGGCAACGCTAACGTAAGTGAATAATATCGGTGGAAGTGTTGTCCAGACTGCTCGCGTAAAGGTGTTGGTTCCGTCTTTCGTGCCATGCCGTCGACTCCACAGCACACTGAACATCACTGATGCAACAAGCGACAGTGCGAGGTGGACGAGAAATGTGGCCAGGAGCGATAGTGGAGAGTTCGTGAAGGGTTCTATCGTGTAGAACCCGAAGTGGTCCGTCTTGCCGATAGCTTCTATCAGCAGAGATGCGTTCAACGTGAAGAGCACCGAGAGAAAGAAAAGGTCAACGATATGGTCGTGCTCGGACCTGTCTGGACCTGGTTTCAGCCTCCTCGAAGCCCACTGGCCTACTACAATTGCGAACCCCACCAGCACAAATGCCAGTAGCGCCACCGTTCCGTTCTGCCCCAAAGCATTGAGAATGAACCCAACTACCAGTGCGTAGATGCCTGGCGGGGCAAGCCTCATCAGGGCGTTCTTGGCTACAGCGGAGGCGTCCACAGCGACTTCGGGTGCAGACGTGGAGTCCACCAGGTTGCGAACCTCGTGCTGGAGACTCTCCATCTGGGACTCGATGGCTTGCGCAGCAGCCATTATCGCGTCGCGACCTTCCTCGTCGCTCAGGTTCTCGTAACCTGCCAGAGCCATGATGTGGTCAATCTCGGACTGCGGCACATTGAGCGCGCGACCGAACGCTACCAGGAACTCCCTCGGAGGGTGTCTCACACCCCTCTACCAGTTGCTGATCATTGAGCGATCCCAGTAGGCGGCCGAGTCCTCACCTTTCTCGACCATCAGGGCAAGAAGGCCCTCTTGGGTCAGGCGTCTGCCATTGCGCCGGGCGTCGTCTCGGTAGGACCTGATCAACCTGCCTACGAGTAGGGCCGCACTGTCATCTCTGTCGGATTCAGCCATCTGGTGAACTTTATCACGAATTCAAGCCAGATTGTGAGAGAGTCGACGTCATATGCCATAGGTCGGACTTTGGACTAGACGCTGGTGGGCGCCTCGACGCTGTCCGCGCGCGGGGTCGGCTCGGGCCGCGGTGCAGTCTTGAAGAACGAGGCGACCGCTCCTATCACCTGCAGTACGCCCATGGATAGAAAGACCACCTTGAGACCCGTAATGAACGAGGCCAGCAGTCCTGAGCCCTGACCGGCCTCGAGCACGGCGTCAATCTTAGGCTCGAATCCTCCGCCGGCCATGACCGCAGTCACGATAGAAGTGGCGATCGCAATCCCGGTGACGTTGCCGGAGTTTCTCGAAAGGTTTACGAACCCTGCAACAACACCATGTCTGCCGGAGTCGGCCGCACTGAAAATCGAGGCCGAATTCGGTGACTGAAACAGGCCCGACCCGGCGCTCTGCAGAAGGATTCCTGCCAGTACAACCAGTATGGAGGACGTCGCCGTAAGCGATGCCAGCACGAACAGGCCCGCCGCAGAGAAGAGAAGTCCGATGATGTTAAAGAGCCTCCAGCCGTACTTGTCTGAGAGCCATCCACTCAGGGGGCCCATGACTATTCTGCTCGCTGCGTTGGGAAGCAGCACGAAGCCGACAAGCGCGGGTGTATACCTGAGCGCGGCCTGAAGGTAGAACGGTATCAGGAAGCGTGCGGACGTTATGGCCAGGAAGGACATGAAGTTGGTGGTGATACCGATGCTGAAGACTCTGTTTCTGAACAGTCCCAGGTCCAGCATCGGGGAGGACGCGCGTCGCTCCCACCAGATGAAGGCGATAAGGAATCCGACGAATCCGAGAGCACCTACTATGATCGGTAGCGATGTCCACCCCATGCGCGATCCGTTCGAGACGGTCAACAGGAAGGCAAGCAGCACTGACGATGAGAGGGCAGCTCCGCCGAAGTCGTACCGTCGGCTACGGTTGTCCTGCCGGAAGGCCTCGCTCTTAATGAGCAGAATCACGGCCAGCATGGCGCACATTCCCAGCCAGTCGAGCGCTGTGACGATGAATCCACCCATAACCGGGCCGATGACCCCGCCGGAGCCCACTACGCTGGCGTGAGACCCAATGCCCTTGCCGCGCTCTTCTGCGGGGAAGACGGAGGTTACCATCGCCATCCCGGTGCCCTGCGTCATGGCCGCGCCCAGTCCCTGCAGGACCTTGAATGCGATCAGTATCGTTATGCTCTGGGAACTTGCTGCCATGAATGCAGCCCCGGCGAATATGACAAGGCCTGCGAAGTAGATCTGCTTCCGGCCCAAGATGTCGGAGAGACGCCCCATCGGCAGGATGAGCGCGCTGATGGCGAGTCCCTCGGCGATGACCACCCACTGAGCTGTGGCGAGGTCTGCGCCGAAGTACTGGGCAATGGTTGGGAGGGCGACCGACATACTGCCGTGGTTGACCACCGACGTCAGTGTGCCGAGGGCCACGGCGGCGAACACCCACCATTTGTAGACGGGTTTCTGGAATATGCTAGAAGCGAGCAAGTAGTTGCATTTGGGGGGTGAGACTGCTCATCTGCCTCCTAGACTTACAGGAGGGCGGTCTCCGAATGGTGTACATTCTATCACCAAATTGGATTTCGGTTACGCGAGCCGTCCAGCCGTACTGCTAGTGGGAGCACTGTGTATTGGCATACGTTGCCAATGAATTGCAGGAAGGGACCTTATGACGCCAAATCAAATGAAGAGAAAACTACTGTCTGGTCAGCCGGCATTCGGGGTCTCAGTTATGTTCCCATCTCCTCATGTCGTGGACATAATTGGACGATTGGGATTCGACTGGGTGCTCATCGACACTGAACACGGATCGATCTCGCTTGAGAGCGTCGAGCTGATGGTAATGGCTGCCGAGAGCGCGGGCATAACTCCCATCGCCAGGCCGCCTGTCAACTCGTTCGAAGCGATCGGTCAGTTGATGGACAGGGGCGTAATGGGAGTTCAGGTGCCTCACGTGAACACTGCAGAAGACGCCAGGAGAGCGGTCGAATCGGTCAAGTACCACCCGCTGGGCGAACGCGGGCTGGCCGCAGGTGTCAGAGCCGCCTCCTACGGGTACGGCATGTCGATGTCCGAGTACGCCGAGCTGTCCAACAGGGAGACACTGGTCTGTGTCCAGATCGAAGAAGCGGAGGCCGTCAGAAACGTGGACGAGATAGTTCAGGTGGACGATGTGGACGTGTTCTTCGTGGGGCCATCCGATCTATCACAGTCTTTAGGGTATCCCGGCAGACCTGACACTCCGGTCGTGAGAGAGGCGATGGACAGCGTGTTCGCCACTGTGGCAGCGGCCGGGAAAGTGTCGGGTTCGGCTGGCAACGCCGCCGCAACGAGGAGATATCTGGGCCAGAATGTGACATACCTGTACACCCACCTTACGACACTGCTTTCCACAGCAGCCGAAACATTCATGGGCGAAGTCACTGGTTGAAATTGCCCTCCCGGGAGGCATTGCCGGGTATGGCCCCGGGAAGGCGTGAGGCCGGCAGTTACCGGGAGTCAGACTCCCTTACCGGCTGGGAACAAAATCGTTTGAGCATTGTTGATATCCCTGCTGCACGACACTCACTTCCCCTGTGTAGTGGCAGACAGGGCGGCTGGCCCGCCTGACTGTCGAGTCGCGGCGTAGACAGCTTCTTGCTAGGCATTGGCCAGTACGATCAGTGAGGGTATAAGTGGTACCGTCAAAGTCGCCATCAAACCCAGGGCGACTCTCGGACCGACCAGATGAGGCTTCAACACGCGGATTCCGGTGGTTATCTTTGTCATGATGCCTCCCTTCGTGACTCTCATTAGATTAAGATTACATTATTTATTATGGTAATTACATAAAATATTAAGCGAGGTTCTTGCTTCCGTCTACCGCAGTTCGATTCCCGTTTCCGGAGGGCTGGAACTGGCCTGTACGACTGGCGCCAGGACTGCCCGCTGGCCGTGAATCCTGATACCCTAGTGCTACTTCTTCGAGCAGAGGTCGAACTGATGGACAAGGTCCGTTTGGGTATCGTCGGGTGTGGAACTATCTCGCAGCTCAACGCGCCTGGCTATCTCGCCGACGAGCGGTGTGACGTAGTCGCGCTGTGCGATCCGGTTGAAGAGCGCGCAAGGCTTCGTGCCTCCGAGTGGGGAATCGATCCGCGCATCCATACGAGCTACGAAGACCTGCTCAACGACTCTGACGTCGATGCCGTTGAGCTCCTCACGCCAACGCCTCTACATCCCCAGCAGATTGTCGACGGTCTTGGAGCTGGCAAGCACATCTCCTGTCAGAAGCCCGCCGCCAATTCAATCGACGAGATACGTGAAATCGCCGACGCGGTCTCGCGTGCTGACACCTTCTACAGGACCACCGAGAACTTCCTGTACTATCCTCCGATCATGAAGGCGCAGGAGCTGATCGAGGACGGCACGCTGGGGGATGTCTCACTGGTGAGAATCCGCACTGTTCGAGGTGGCGGCTCTGAGTCCGCGATACCAGTCACAGAGGGTGCCTACGTATGGAGACAGGATCAGGAACGAAACCTTGGCGGTCTCCTGTTCGACGACGGCTGGCACAAGGTTGCGACCGGCGTGTGGTGGGGAGGCAACGTCGACAGCGTCTCTGCTGTCGTCACGAGGACGGACAACTTCATCGATGAGACACCGACAGTTGCCACTTGGAAGTACGCTGCCTCCGAAAGACTGGCGAGCATAGAGTACGCCAAGGCCGCCGAGATGCCGCTTCGGACGCGCTACTACCCTGCTGACGAGTTCATGGAGGTCGTTGGCTCCAGGGGCATCCTGTGGGTTACGCGCTGCACGGGCGAGATGCTCGACATGCCGCCACTCGTTCTTCACACCGGCAGCGAATCGATCTCGTACCAGCTTCCGATGGACTGGATTGAGAGCTTCAACGGAGCTGCGAGGGACTTCGTCGACGGGATCCTCACTGACCGTCAGCCGATGATGGACATCGAATTCACAGAGGACGTTCTGCGCATAATCCTCGCGATGTACAAGGCGTCAGACGAACGTTCGTGGGTTGCGCCCTCAGAGGTTAGCTGACCGGTCCGTCACAACGCCTCCTTGAGGCTTGAGGGTTGCGGTCATATAATTCGATGACACTATTGATGACTTGACTTGAAAGGACGCCAATGCCTCGATTCGCCGCCAACCTGACGATGCTATTCAACGAAGTGGACTTTCTTGACCGCTTCGAGGCTGCCGTCGGAGCCGGATTCAAGGGTGTCGAGTACCTGTTCCCGTACGACTACGACGCCAATCAGCTCGCTGAGCTGCTATCAAAGCACGGGCTTACACAGGTCCTGCACAATCTGCCTGCCGGAGACTGGGACGGCGGAGACCGCGGCATCGCCTGCGATCCAGACAGGGTAGGGGAGTTCCAGGACGGCGTGGGGACGGCCATTGAGTATGCGAAGGCGCTCGGCTGTCCGCAGGTAAATTGCCTCGCTGGAATAGTCCCACGCAGTGTTGCTCATCAGGTGGCGCACGACACGTTCGTTCAGAACCTGAAGTTTGCGGTGGGCGAGCTGGAATCGGCTGGCATCCGTCTGCTGATCGAGCCGATCAACACGATAGACATCCCTGGATTCTTCCTGACTCGCACCCACCAGGGGAGATCGATCATCTCTGAGGTCGCGTCTACGAACCTGCTTCTGCAGCACGACATCTATCACATGCAGATAATGGAGGGCGACCTCGCCCGGACGATCGAGCAGAACCTCGACGTGATCGGCCATTTGCAGCTGGCCGACAATCCGGGACGGAACGAACCGGGTACCGGCGAGATAAACTATCCGTTCCTGTTCAACCTGATCGATAGCTCAGAGTACGACGGATGGATCGGATGCGAGTACCGTCCGGCATCGACAACGCTTGGCGGGCTGGGCTGGATTAGCAATTACGCATAGCCGCCTGCACCGGCCAGGCGCTGGCGTGAGGTCATGAGGGTGACGAAAGGGTAAGAGAGTGACAACTTCGACACCTGCTACCGACGCTGGAAGCTTCGTGGATCGCGACCAGGTGCTGGAACAGATCCAGGACAGGGTGCTGTGGCTGGCGATGAATCTCGTTCATCACGCCAACAACGTCCGCGCCAACCCGGATGGCCTCAAGGTGGGCGGTCACCAGGCGTCGAGCGCGTCGGTCGTCACGCTGATGACCTCGCTGTACTTCGACTTCATGCGGGCAGGCGACCGTATATCGGTAAAGCCGCACGCCGCGCCGGTCTATCACGCGATCCAGTACCTCCTTGGCAACCTCGACTCGTCGTACCTCACCATGATGAGGCAGTTCCACGGCCTTCAGGCTTACCCGAGCCGTACCAAGGACCCGGACGACGTCGACTTTTCGACCGGGTCTGTCGGACTTGGCCCGGTAGCGCCCAACTTCGCCGCGCTGGTCAGCAAGTACAACAGGTCGCACCTGTTCTCAGGTTCCGAAAGAGGCCGCCGCTATATTTCCATAGTAGGGGACGCCGAACTCGACGAGGGCTCAGTATGGGAGGCCATCGCCGAGCCGGCAATGCACGGCCAGCCCAACATCCTGTGGGTTGTCGACCTCAACAGGCAGAGCCTGGACCGCGTCATCCCTGGCATCCGCGTACGTGCATGGCGGGAGATGTTCGACGCCAATGGCTGGAACGTCATCGACGCCAAGTACGGCAAACGGTTGCAGGCCAAGTTCGCGGAACCGAACGGCGAACTGCTGCGACTTGCGATCGACGAGATGTCCAACGAGGTGTACCAGAGGCTCCTTCGAGTTCCGCCCGGACAGCTCCGCGAGTGGCTTCCGAAGACGAGCCGCTATCCAAGGGACATGTCGCGGCTCATCTCGCGCTGGCCCGACGACGAGCTGCAGGCCTCGTTCCGAAACCTCGGCGGACACGACTTCGGGATGCTCCGCGACGCGTTCGCCCAGACCGAACTCGCTGCGGGACCGAACATCATCTTTGCATACACCCTCAAGGGATGGAGGCTGCCTTCGATTGGCGACCCGCAGAACCACTCTGTGGTGCTGTCGAACCACCAGATGGCGCAGCTCAGGAGTGATCTTGACGTTGAGCAGGACGGTGAGTGGGACAGGCTGGCGCCGGACTCTACGGCTGGACGTGTCTGCATAGATACCGGGCGCAAGCTCGGTGTCGGACGCAAGCCGAGGTTCGACATACCCGAGATGAATATCCCGGCCGACTTTGGCCAGCGTTACACGGGCAGCATGGCCACTCAGCAGACGTTCGGACTCATCCTTACCGCCATCTCGCGCAATCTGCCTGACGTTACGGAGCGTGTCGTCACTGTCAGTCCGGACGTCGCCAGCTCGACGAACCTTGGCGGCTGGATCAACAAGGTCGGCGTATGGCACGAGGACGAGAAAGAGCCTCTGCCCGAGGAGTCAATCGTTCGCGCTCTCAGGTGGGAGGAACACCCACGCGGTCAGCACATCGAGCTGGGCATTTCTGAGAACAACCTGTTCATGATGCTTGGGCAGCTTGGATTGTCTTTCGAGTCCAACGGCGAGATGCTGTTCCCGATAGGCACCCTGTACGACCCATTCGTGCGGAGAGGGCTGGACGCATTTGTCTACAGCGTCTACTCGGGATCGAGGTTCATCGTGGTAGGGACCCCGTCGGGCCTTTCGCTGGCTCCTGAGGGCGGCGCTCACCAGTCCATGATCACTCCATCGATAGGCACGGAAATCCCGGAGTTAGACTTCTACGAGCCATGCTTCGGCCAGGAGCTGGAATGGATCATGCTGGCCGCGCTCGAGCAGATAAGGAACCGAACGCGTTCCTTCTATCTTCGTCTCACCAGCAAGCGGGTCGATCAGGGACTCCTCAGGGTGCCTGAAGACCCGGACACGCGTGAGCGAATGCGCCAGCAGGTGCTCAACGGCGCGTACAGGCTCATAGACAGGAGCCGAAACAGGGGGTTCAAGCCGGGTACGAACGTGGTGCACATCCTGTCCAGCGGTGCGATGATCCCTGAGGCCGTGGCTGCCAGCAATGCGCTGCTCGAAGAGGGCGTGTATGCCAACGTGGTCAACGTGACGGGCCCCGGACCACTCTACCGGGCGTTCCAGCAGTCAGTGTTTGACGCGATGGACGGCAAGGGCGACCTAAACATGTTCATGGCCGACTCCATTGACCCCAGTACTCGCGATGCTCCCATCGTGACCGTTCAGGATGCACATCCACATACGCTCTCATGGGTGGGCAGCGCGCTCAAGACGCCGTTGATTCCAGTCGGGGTCACGGAGTTTGGTCAGTCTGGCTCCATGAGAGAGTTGTACAAAGAGTACCGAATAGATTCCGAGAACATCATGGCGGCCGCATATGCGGCGCTTGAACTCTGACAACCTGAAGGAGACCACATTGGCGAAGATTATAGTCCTGCACGGACTCGGAATGAACATGCGAGGAAAGGTCCAGACGGGGACGTTCGGCACCCAGACCCTGGACGAGTACGATGAGTTTATCCAGCAGTGCGCCTCAGAGCTTGGCGTGGACATCGAGATATTTCACTCGAACATCGAGGGCGAGGTAGTCAACAGGCTGTATGAGGCCCACGACTCCGGCGACTTCGATGCTGCTCTGTTCAACCCGGCCGCGTACTCCTCGGGGCACCCCGGAATCCTCGCCGCGATCGCGCAGGTTGATTTCCCAGTGTACGAGATCCACATCTCCAACCCGGCTGCTCGTGGCGGACAGTCGCAGGTAGCCGGTGTATGCAGGGGCGTCATAACCGGGTTCGGCCTCTTCGGATACTACATGGGTATGCGTGGAGTCCTGAATACGCTGAGTTCGGACTAGGTCGGGACTAGCGAAGTGGCCGAGGGCATTCTTGCTCTGCTTATCGCCTTCGCGCTCGGCTCATTTCCAACGGCCTTTGTCGCTGGCAAGCTGCTGTCGCGCGGCGACATCCGGGAGTCGGGCAGCGGCAATCCAGGCACGCTGAACGCTGTGGGACAGTACGGCAAGCGGGTTGGGCTGGTCGTGCTGCTCGTCGATGCTGGCAAGGGTATCCTTGCGGTCATCATTGCCCAGGCGCTGTCAGTCACCGATGTGTGGGTATACGGGACGGCGCTGCTGGCAACCCTCGGGCACAACTTCTCTCCAGTGCTCAAATTCAGGGGCGGCAAGGGAGCTGCGACCGTACTGGGCATCTCCGCCTTCATGCTGTGGCAGATCACGGCGATTTCGGGTGGGGCCGGACTGTTGGTCCTGCTGCTGACTCGAAATGGCGTCCTGGCGGTTACTAGTGTGTTCATCCTCCTGAACGCGCTCACAATAATTACGGGGCAGGCGACAGGGCAGATAGTGCTGTGCATAGTGCTGTCTTTCCTCGTCGCTGGCACACACCTCTGGCGTCAGTCTGACGAGGTCACAGGTGCCGTCAGGGAACGCAGCTGGCGGCGGTTCCTGTCCATCCAATGACGCCCTGAAGCAGGGTCTTTTCGTCTTCGCCTCTTCGTTTATACTCTCGTTCGCCCTGAGCTTGCCGAAGGGCCGCTCGTTCATGGTTCGACAGGCTCACCACGAACGGACTACCCTAGTGGCACTCGAAAACGAAGAGACCCTGCGCCCTGAAGGGCTACCGCTGACATACGACAGCGACACCTGTAAAATGTGGCCCAAATTCGCGGCCCCATTTCGTCGCGCATACTATCGCCGGAGGCCCTGGCAACAATGATCTCGAAACTGTCTTTGATAGTGGTGGCAATTCTTACGGTCGCCCTCGTCGCCTGTAGCTCAGAGTCCGAAGAACCTGCACTTGCACAGCCGACCGCAGCTCCGGCGGCGCAGTCGCAGCCAGCCCCCGCTCCAAGCGGTCCCAAACAGTGGGAATCACCACCTGCAATGGAGATCGACTCCAGCAAGAAGTACACTGCCGTCTTCGAGCTTGCCAAGGGCGAGGAGTTCGAGATCGAGCTGTTCGCCGACAAGACCCCGAAGACGGTCAACAACTTCGTCTTCCTGGCCCGGCAGGGCTTCTACGACGGAGTTACGTTCCACCGCGTGATTCCTGGCTTCATGGCACAGGGTGGCGACCCCACTGGTACTGGCACCGGCGGACCTGGGTATCGCTTCGAGAGCGAGTTCGACCCCGACCTGCGCCACGATAGCCCGGGGATACTATCTATGGCCAACGCCGGCGGCCTCTCCACGAACGGTAGTCAGTTCTTCATCACGTTCATACCGACTCCCGCCCTGGACTACCTGGCACCGGACGGTTCAGAGAAACCATGCGCTGAGCGTGGCGTATCCTGCCACTCAGTGTTTGGAAAGGTCTCGTCAGGTATGGACGCTGTGAACAACATCTCCGTCCGAGACCCAGGATCGGCGACTTCTCCTGGTGACGTCGTAACGACGATCAGGATTGTCGAGGAGTAGGGACACTTTCAGCTCAGGCGTCCAGCGTCCCTACCCTCAATCTCAATCGTCAGTTCACTCGTTGCGGCTACTTTCAGCGGAGTCCGAATCGACCTGATCATCCTGTGATCCGGCGGAGGTCGCCTGCTGCGATTCAGCCTGCACGTCGCTGTAGCTGTACGTGTACAGGCGTCCCATCGCGCCCAGCCAGCTTCCATCGTGCACAACGGTCAGGTCGGTTATCGGCTGGTTGTTCAGCCGGACCGTGTTGCTCGAGAACTCGACGGGTTCGATGAGTACCTCATCACGGTAGAACCGGAATGAGACTGAATCGAATCCGGTAACGCCGAGTTCTTCACCGGACAGCCGGTTCCTCATCAGGAGGTTCTGCAGCGGGGGGCGCTGTACATCGCGCAGCCTCACGACAAGTCGTCCGTCTTCCGTGAGTATTGACCCGAATGGCGCAACCCTGACCAGGAAGTTGATCAACAGCACGGCTACAGCGGCTGCGATAATGGCTCCTATCACTATCAGGATGGTAGTAGTAGGCGCAGTCTGCTCAACCCTCTCAACTGGCGGCGGCGGTGCCGTGGTTGGTGCAGGCGCCGGTGTCGGAGCTGGAGGTTGTGTCGGTATTGGCTGGGCGGGCGGGATCGACGAGATCACTATCGGGTCTACGGTCCGCATGAACTGTTGACCTGCGTATTCGACATCCAGCGACACAGCGACCGTGGCAAGGGCCTCAATTGGGGCTGTGTAGTAGACGTCGTACTCGAAAGCCTTGCCCTCTGAGATTATGCGTCGAGGGACCAGCTCCACCATGCCAGGGTCGCCCTGGTTGGTGGCGACGTTCGGAAGTATGTCGTCGGGTGCGACCGAATAGGGCTGGTTGCCGATGCCCACGGTAATCTCGGCAATCTTCGTACGTACGCCCGGCTCCAGGGTATCTACAGCCTCTTGAACGAGCGTGAAGTCAGGGAACAGCCGAGCGTCGAACGATGACAGGGTCGTGATCGTGTGTGCGATCTCGGGCCACTGCAGCTGCATCTCGACATCATACGTTCCGTCCGTAATCAGTGAAGGCAGTGTTGCAGAGTAGTAGCCGTCTCCGGCGATGGCGTCGCCGCCTGTGCCCTCATCGTTGAGGTCGTAGAGGACAGACGTGCCGTCAGGGTCGGTGATGCGTGCGAGCAGGCCCGCGTCGACTGAGACGAGGCTGCCGTCATCGCTTACCGAGGCAATGATGTTGACGGGTATGCCAACAGGGACCGCACCCTGCATCTGTAGCTCGATGCGGTACCGGTTGATCGCGTAGCGGTGCGCCGTCAGCAGCCCGCGGTCTCCTCTTACTTCCAGGGACCAGCGTCCGGGTACCGGATCTTTCAGCCGTACGATTGCAAGGTTTGGCAACTCGATAGTCTCTGAGGCTTTTCGGTCACTGGATGACGCCTCAACTCCCGAAGGATTCTTGAGCTTGAACGAAGTCGAGTCGTCCTCTCGGAAGAAGACCATGCTCAACTCGCCCGTACCGGGCACGATGTCCAGGTCGGTCTCAAAGATGGAGTCAGGCGAGAGCGTCGTGGTGCCCATGGTCTGTAGAGCTCCCTTGCCCTCCCTGATGAGGGTCCGGTTAGTCAACGCTTCGAGGCCGTGAGGGATGGACAGCTCAAATGACTCTCCACTCGTCCTCCGCGCGATCTCGGCAAGAACGTTCTTGAGGCCAGGGTCAGCCTCGGGAGTTGTGACGTTGAACACCGGCCAGCCCACTTCCTCGACCAAGTCGAGAATGGGGTCAAGCTCGTCTACCGTGGCAGCAGGGTCAGTCGTCGAAGTGTCGCCGGTAACCAGGAAGATCGAGGACTCAGAGCTTACAACCAGACCGTTGAGATAGTTGTAAGTCTCAGCCAGAGCCGATTCCAAGTCGAGCGGTTCGGACGGCGGCGATGACGCCAGTTTCTGCTCGACCGCTCTTCTGAGCTGGACGAACCCCTCAGCGTTCGTGTCCGTTGGTCCGTAGACGTTGGAGAAGTCGTCCCCAAACACGAACGCGAACGGCTGCCCCTCTTTCAATCTGAACATCAGGCCAAGGAGCGAATTGACCAGGTCGATCTTCGATTGATCGGACGATATCTCGTGCCGGTCAATCACGAAGAATGTCAGTTTGTCAGCCTGGCTCTGCGCCTCTGCCTGACCGGACGAACCGGTCAGCATGACCGTCAGCGAGAGCGCGACTACAAGGATAAGTATCGAAAGAAAGCGCATGTTATTCTTGCCCCGAATTAAACATTATGAGAGACATCATGCGCAGTCAACGAGAAAGAAGCGCATGTTTTGTACTAAACAAAACATTGGCATCGTTCGGAATTTGGCCATTGGCAGTCGTCGTGGTAGCTCTGGGTGGCTGCGACCGGGCACCCGAGGGTCCGATGGGAGACCACTTCAGCTTCACCGGCACGATTCACAGCTTCGAGGCAGAGTCTCTGCTCGAATTCGAATCGATCGCAGTCGCCAGCGAGTCTGGCGATGTGCTTGATTTCTTCGCAGACGGCAGGCGGTTTGAGGAGTTCACGCCCGCCCATGTCAGGGAGCACATGGTGCTGGGCGACCCGGTCGAGGTGACCTACCGGGAGTCAGGAGACAGGCTGATCATAGTCTCCCTTCGAGACGCATTCGTCGAGCCGCCTGAGACCTCCGGATCGCCATGACGATATACACGCTGCCGGCCGTCAAGACCAGGAATATTCCCAAGAACACCCAGGCGCCTCCGACCCCTGGCTCGATAGGGGCGGGGAGAATTACCAGCGGCGATCTGAAGTCAGCCTGACCCACTGTCGGGCTGTCGATTTTCACCTGTACTACCCAGTTGCCTGCCTCCTCGAACTTGAGGTTGGCGCGGTAGACCTCGGGATCGTTCGGTGTGTTGACGGCCACGACCTCGAACTCGGGATGGTCTGGTTCGCTCTCCGCCACCAGCGTAATCCGGGCGTCTGTAACCGGGGAGCCGTCTGAGAGCATCGCCGGCTTCACGCCAATGTTGATGATTCCCACCTGCGGTGATGGCGGCACCCATGACATTCCGACATTGAAGGGCCCCACCTCGCGGTTGAACAGCGGCTGAAATCTCTCATCCGACTGAGCCCTCGCGACCTGCGGCAGGGTGAGCGCAATCGAAACGACAATCGCCACCAGCGCAACGACTATGCAGGCTGGGCGAATCAGCGTCGTGTGCCTTACGGGCATGGTGCTTGGGCTCCTGAGTGAACTGGTCAGACCCTTCAATTGTCGCTACCGAGCCAGTGGCGCGTCAACGTCGATACATGGGGCATCTCTTATACAATGGGACCCATACACACGAAGGCACGACGTGACCAGACTCAACGGATGCCGTCGGACTCTCTCTGACACTTCGCGCACTGGAGAATTCAAATTATGACGCATAGTATTTCCGGATCACGAGAACAGATCGCTACCAGGTCCAACTCAGCGATAGAGGGCTCGAAGGAAGCCCTGTTCGATCTGTCGAAGGATGTCCATGCCCACCCTGAGTTGAACTACCTGGAGCAGTACTCATCAAACGCTCTTGCCGTGTTCCTCGAGGAGTGTGGCCTTAACGTGGAGCGGGGCATAGGCGGTGTGGACACCGCGTTCCGGGCCACTATCCCCGGTGGCGCCGGCGGTGGACCGACGATCGCTGTTCTTGCGGAGTACGACGCGCTTCCCGAGATCGGTCACGGATGCGGGCACAATCTCATTGCGATGGCTGCGATGGGGGCTGCCCTGGGACTGCAGGCAAACGCTCACGACTTGCCCGGTCAGGCCGTGATTATTGGGACTCCTGCGGAAGAGGGCGGAGGCGGAAAGATACGCCTCCTGGAGTCTGGGGTGTTTGACGGCGTGGATGCAACGCTCTCATCCCACCCATTCTCGAATCGCACTCTGGTCCCAGCCGTCGCGCCGGTCGGCGAGAGCTGGAGCCTGGCGATGGTCGGCTACCGCTACATGTTCCACGGTAGGGCCGCACACGCCGCCGCGGCTCCTGAGGCTGGCATTAACGCGTTGAACGCTGTTATCCACCTGTTCACTGGAATCGATGCACTGAGGCAGCACCTGAGGGACGACGTTCGCATCCACGGGGTAATCACAGATGGCGGCATGGCGCCCAACGTGGTCCCTGAGTTCGCTGCCGCCAACTTCATGCTGCGATGCCGTGACCGGGACTACCTGAGCGACGTGGTGGTGGGCAAGGTGCGGCAGGTGGCTGAGGGGGCCGCCTCAATGACCGGCGCCCGCCTCGAGACCGAGGAGTTCTACCCCTTCTATGAGAACGTCCTGCCCAACGTGGCGCTGGCACGGGCGGTCGGCGCCAATGTGCAGGCCCAGGGCATCAAACTGGACGAACCAGTCCCCGGAAGGCCCGGCAGCGGCGCATCCACTGACTTCGGGAACGTCAGCCACGTCATGCCAGCTTTCGAGCTGAGGTATGCAGTCAGCGAGGAGCCGGTGGCCTCTCACACGAGAGACATGACCGAGACGGCCGTCACCGACTTCGCACTCTCCAACGCACTGTCGGTTGCCAAGACGCTGAGCCTCACAGCCAGCGATCTCTTGCTGGACACAGATCTGCTTGAGGCCGCAAAGTCCGAGTTCGCCGAACGCAGCAGCTAACGCGGCCGTATTACTCAGCGGCCTCAGTCAGTCAGGCTTAGAAACTAGGCTTGCTCGCGTAAGGAGTAAGCTGCAGCTCGTGCGTCCAGCAGGACTTGTCCTGCGTGTGCAGATAGTAGAAGGCGTCAGCGATCGCAATTGGGTTGATCAGCAACTCAGGATGCTGCTGGCTGCGAGGCATGGCCCGGGTTCCCGGTGAGTCGATGGTGCCATCGATCACCACGTTGGCGACATGCACGCCGTGCTCGGAGTACTCCTCGGTCAGTGCCTGCGACAGGGTCCGCATCAACACACGCGGATAGTACAGCGATTGGCCAGTGTACCGCTTTTTGCCACGCAGAGACGACGAGTTGTTCGAAAACAGAATAGACCCCTCGCCCCGCTCACGCATCGCGGGCAGCACTTCCTTGACCACGAGGAAAGGTCCGCTGCTGGAGATGTGCTGCGCCGTCTCAAACAGCTCGAACGGAATGTGTTCCAGCAACTCCTGCTCTGGCGGAAGGTCGCGACCCTCGAGGTAACCTGCGTTATAGACAAGGACGTCCGGGTCTCCTGCCTGCTCTCGAATCTGCTCGAACGCGCTTGAGATCGATTCACGCGACGACAGGTCCAGTTCGACGATGATGCTCTCCCCACCCTGTTCACCGATTGCAGCCTGAAGCGTAGTGGCGTTGGCGGCGTTGCGGGTGGTCAGCACCGTAAAGAAGCCCTCGCTGGCAAACTTCTGAGCGATGGCTCCGCCGACGCCCCAGCGCACGCCGATTGGCAGGTCACTATCGTCGATCTCACCGCCGTGGATGAGCCGGGTATTGCGGCCGTCCGACTGCCACTTCGATGTCGCTCCAATCACAACTGCGACCGGTTTACGGGTTGAGGTCATGTTTAATTCCTTTCGTCAAGCTGTCGGTGTGCTAAAGCTACCATAGATTGTCGAATTCAGGGATGACCGCTCCTCGTCGAGTAACCTGCCGCCACTTTGGATGTCAGATGGCTGTTTTGCCCACATTGTCAAGCCAGTCCTGAATTAGGATGCACCTCAGTTGGAGCGCGGGCATCTTGCCCGCATTCGTCAGTCCTGAGCCTGTCGAAGGGGGCTCGCCTCTTGAACTGCCTACTAACTTGGGACAGCATCCAAACTGTACCGTGAACTTTCCGACTCATCTGTGCAGTGATATAAAGGGGGAAGCAGAGCTTGAACTCACTATTGGGCTCGCTCGCGAAGAGAGGCAGACGAGGTGACCCGCTTGACCAAGACGACTAAATCGAAGCTAAGCTTGGATCAAATCCTGTCTATCCGTGCGGTGGTGGGCGCGGAGCCGCCCCAATGGTCGCCGGACGGTACCCGGGTCCTCTATGTATCGTCCCAAGGGGACACGGCGGAGCTATGGAGCGTTCCAGCCGATGGAGGATTCCCAACCCGCCTGACAGTTGGGGCAGGGGATGGAGGCGCCGCACCTCGAATTCCACTCTGGTCTCCCGACGGCGCCCACGTCTCCTGCGTCTCGAAGAAGAGCGGCAACGATGAGGTATGGATGTGGCCGTTTAATGGAGAAGCAGCGTTCCAACTCACGTCTCTGGGTGGGCGCATCCACTCGATGAACTGGTCTCCCGACGGTAGCAGCGTCGCGGTCTCATGCAACCGCTACGGCTCGTACGACGTCTACATTGTGGACGTACCAACTGGTAGGGCTACTCGGCTTACCGATGGGCCGCTCTACGCCGTGAATCCAGTGTTTACTCCCGACAGCCAGCACATGCTGTACGTCCGTCTGGATGACAAGTGGGAGGACCACGACGTTATTAGGACCACGCTGGACGGTGCAGATCAGCAGATCGTACTTCAGGACACCGACTTCTTCGACTACAGCTACGGCGCGACTTTCGGCTATCCGCGAGTCTCGTTTGACGGTGAGCGCGTCCACTTCCGCAGCCAGCGCAGCGGGCACATAAACATCTGGACGTCGCCAATTGACGGTGGCGAGCCTGAACCTCTGGCGCCCGAGGAGGCGGAACAGGGCGACGCTGCCTGGTCCCCCACAGATCAGCGGGTCGTCTACACCTCCAATCATAACGGCACACTAGAATTGCGGGTGGCTGACGCACTCGGAGGAGAATCAAGGGCGCTGTTCTCACCTGAGATGGGAGTATGCTCCATGCCGCAGTGGTCGCCGGATGGGTCGCACGTCGTCTTCCGATATGGCACACCGACGTCGCCTTCCGAGCTCTGGAGTGTATCCCAGGAAGACGGCGAGGTCAGGAAGCTAACTGATTCGGGTAATGGTAGTGACATCACCGACCGCCTCACCGCGCCCGAGAAGATCACCTACGAGAGCTTCGACGGCCTCACCATACACGCGTATCTTTACAGCCCCGAGAGCCGAAACGGAGGAAAAAAACATCCGGGACTGCTCTTCATCCACGGCGGACCCACAAACCAGTTCGGCGACGACTTCCAGCCATATGTCCAGTACTTCGTCCAGCGCGGCTACGTGGTGCTGCTTCCCAACGTGAGGGGGAGTTCTGGCTACGGCAAAGCCTTCGAGGAACTGAACGACAGGGACTGGGGTGGAGGCGACCTGAAAGACGCCATTGCTGGAGCCGATTTCCTGAAGGGGCTTGTGTACGTGGATGCTGATGCCATCGGCATCACAGGAACAAGCTACGGTGCCATCCTCTCCATGTGCGCTGTCACCTTCGCGCCGGGCGTGTTCCAGGCGGCGGTCCCCATGTCCGGCTACAGCGACTGGCCGAGACTGCGGCACGTGCTGGAGCTTCGCCACATGAAGCTCCTGGAGCACGAGTTCGGGACCTTCGAGGAAAACGAGGAGGTCTGGTACCGCAGCTCCCCGTTCTACAGTGTCAAGGACGCGACCACGCCGACTTTCGTCCTTCACGGAGAGGGCAGGGAGGACTGGCCTGAAACCTCAGAGGACTTCGCTATCGAGTTGAAACGGCAATACAAGACTGCCGAGTACAAGGTGTACCCCGACGACGGCTTCTACGTGAGTACCCTGCCCAACGTCAGGCAGATGCTCAAGGACTCCGCCGACTTCTTCGACCGCTACCTCCGAACTTAGTACCGAAACGTCATGGCAGCGGTCCCAACTGTCATACCGGCGAAGGCCGGTATCCAGAGTTCGCGTCAGATCCGAGTATGACGAAACTACCTGGACGCGATACTAGCTGGCAACGACGGATGGGGTTTTACAGCGTGTCGAACCCGTCCCAGCCGGGTATGGCCGCCGATTGTCTGACCCACTCTTCCATCTGCTCCTCGTCGAGCTCATCCTCGTAGATGTCGACCCAGCGGGCGTCCGGGTCCTTGCCAGAGCCGGGCGGCTCCGGACTCAGCGACGCGCCGTTCAGGAAGGTCACCTTCACGTAGCGGGTGAAGACGTGGTAGCTCACAAACCACCCCATGCCCTCAACGCCGTACCAGGGCGAGTTCCACCTCACAGCCTTTCTAACGTTGGGCACAGCACACACTATCAGGTCGTCGAGACTGCGTCCGAGATCACTCTTCCACTCCGGCATCGCCGCGATGTACGCCTGCACCGGCGCATCGCCGTCAGCCTTCGCAATCTGCGGGTTGCCACCTGAGAGGAGTCTTACCTCCCCGGTAGCGTTCTTTGATCTCCTGGGCGTCTTGCTGGGCATTTGCACTCGGTCCTGTTCGATGTTCGCACCGTTGAATGAGTCGGGAAGATCCGAAGGTCAATTCCAGACAGCCGGTGAGACTGCCGAAGCCTTCGTCCCAATTATTCTGGATAAATGGACACATGGGCGCAAGGAATGAAGCGACAACTTATCCTACAGTTGCCTTCGACGTCTTCTAAAGTCCCTGCATCGTCACTCCGGCGAAGGCCGGAGTCCAGAGATCTCATACTGGATTCCGGCCTTCGCTGGAATGACGGATTTACGGCGTGGTCAAGACTAGATGCTGTAATCTTCCACGAAGAATGTGCCTCTTCACTCGATAACGAACACATACAGGGAGTTCAACATTGAGAGTAATGGTCATAGTCAAAGCTACCTCCGACAGTGAGGCCGGCATCCTGCCTTCCCCTGAACTCATCGAGGCGATGGGAGATTTTAACCAGCAGTTGGTCGAGGCTGGCATCATGAAGGACGGCGACGGACTCAAGCCATCATCTGAGGGGAAAAGAGTAGCCTTCGACGGTGACGGCCGTACTGTCATCGATGGTCCCTTCCCGGCCGTCGGTGAACTGGTGGCGGGATTCTGGCTGTGGGAAGTTAAGGACATGGACGAGGCCCTGGAGTGGGTGAAGCGCTGTCCCAACCCAATGCCGGGCCCCAGCGAAATCGAGATCCGGCCGCTCTACGAGATCGAAGACTTCGCCGAGGTCATGACGCAGGAGCAGATTGGCTACGAATAAGACATGCGGAATGAACTTGAAGGCCGGTAACGAGTTCGCCTACTCAGAGCCTTATTCTCCCTACCTTAGGTCACGTCTTCGAAAGAGCGCCAAAGATATGCTGAAGAGGATGACCGACAGCGCGATCAGGACGATGGCGTTACGCCAGTCCATGCCTGTGTTGAGCGGGTCGCTGCCCAGGTAGTAGTGGAATGGCGACAGCCATGCGATTCTCTCAAGCGCATCGCTGATTTTGGCGAGCGACGTCAACAGGTGGAAGGCAAGAGCTGCTCCCGCAGCCCCAAAGAGAGCGACTGACGTGCGTCCTGTGCCGGCGCCCAGGGCCAGCGCGAGGGTGCCAAACACCATGCCCACCAGCACCTGGAGCGCGGATGTCGCGGCTATGTTGCCAATGGACATCCCGAGATCGCC